>NZ_JAVCVL010000021.1:0-24042 GCF_032917815.1 Clavibacter sp. MX14-G9D
TGCACCGGGCGCAGCGCACTGCCCCGGGCGCCGCGCACCCGGCGGCGGGATCAGGCCCGCGGGGCCTTCGCGCCCGCGGAGCGGCTCGTGAGGCGCCGCGCGACGCCGATGAACGGCACCTCCACGAAGCGGTGCACGAGCCAGGAGACGACGAGCGTGAGGGCGATGGCGGCGATGACGCGCACGATCCCCTCGGGCACGTCGACGGCGCGCATGACGCGGTAGGCGAGCGGGTGCAGCAGGTAGGCGGCGTAGGAGATCGCACCCAGCCAGACCAGCACGCGCGAGTGCGCGGCCTGACGTGACGCGTAGAACGCGAAGAACAGGCCGAGGCCGAGGAGGAAGGACACGGAGTAGTCGAAGGGCGGCCACGTGGCGTCCTGCCCGCCGTTGAGGTACGTGAAGAGCGGCACGCCCACGACGCCGGCGACGAGGAGGCCCTTCCAGGCGCTGGAGCCGTCGCGGTCGCGCAGGTGGATCGCGTGGCCGAGGGAGGCCGTGTAGAGCAGCAGCGGCAGGGTCCAGGGGAGCTCCCGCTCGAGCACCCGCCCGGCGATCGCCGCGGCGACGAAGCCCGCGAGCCAGACGTAGCCCATGACGACGCTCCGGTCGAGGCGGCCCAGGAGCTTCGCCACGAGGGACTGCCCGTAGAAGATGAGCTCGATGCCGAGGGTCCAGGCGGTCGGCACGATGGTGTAGATGCCGACGGCGCCCTGCACCATGAGGACGTTGGCCATGATGGTCAGCGGCCCGCCGAGCTCGCCGTCGCCGGTGGTCGCGACCCAGAGCATCATGAGCCCCAGCACCAGCCAGTAGAGGGGGAACAGCCGGTACACGCGGCGCACGAGGAACGTGCGGGTGTCCTGGCGTTGGAGGCTCAGCGGGATGACGTACCCGCTCACCAGGAAGAACGCGACGACGCCCACGCGCCCGGCGTCGACCCACTGTCGGCTGAAGTCCTCGAAGGCGGGGTACTCGGCGGCGATGAGGTGCTGGAGCACCACGATGAACGACGCGACGCCGCGGACCGCCTCGAGGAACTCGATCTTGCGACCGGTCTCGCTCTTCACTGTCACGGTGCTGGTCACGCGGCGCTCTCCTCTGGTGCGGGCGCCACGTCCCGCGGCACCGCTTCGACCCTAACCGCCGGGTCGCCGGCGGCAGGACGGGGGGATGCCCCTACTTCTGGGCGGACTCGTCGAGGACCTCGGTGCGCACGAACCTGCGCACCTCCGCGCCCATCAGCTTGTAGCCCGTCATGTTGGTGTGGATGCCGTCGCGGAAGAACTCGGTCCGCCACTTGTCGTCCTTGTTCGTGAGGTTCACCCACGGGTCGAAGTAGTGGAAGCCCTGGGCGTCCGCGAACTCCTCGAGGTGCGCGTTCACCTGCGGCGGCGTCTCGGGGGAGGCGTTCTGCGGCGGGATGCCGAGGATCACCGTCTCCTTCGGCGCGAGCTTCCCCACCGTCTCCAGGATGTCGGTGTCGAGCTGCGTGTCCGGGATGCCGGCGAGGCGGTTGTTGGTGCCGATCATGATGAGCGCGACGTCCACGTCCTCGACGGTGGGCGTGTTCGCGGCCATGAACGTGCTGGTGGCGCCGTCGTTGCCCCAGCCGCCGGCGAAGGTCAGCGGGTCGCCCACGACGTAGTCGACGTAGGCCATGCCCTGGTCGATGCCCTGGGGCAGGGTGCCGACGAAGCCGTTGGTGTTCGAGTCGCCCATGACGACGATGCGCACCATGTCCTCGGGCGCGGTGGTCGCCGACGCGCTCGGCGCCGGCTCGGCCTCCGTCGCGGTGGGCGTGGGCTGCGGGTTGCCGCTGGTGCACCCGGCGAGCAGGAGGACGGCGGCGAGGGCGGTGACGGCGCCCCGGGCCATGCGACGTGCGGGCATAGGTGTTCATCCGATCGGTGGAGGGATCCGCGGCAGCGGCGAGCCGGTGACCCCGTCAGCCGCTGCGATCACGGGGTCGCTCGGAACCCATTGTGCCATGCGGCGTTCGGCGGGCCCGCGGGCGGTGGGCGCGGCGCGATCCCCGGGAGGTCGTGGTGCGGGTCCTGGGCGCCCGCCGCGCGGCGTGCGGGAGCCGGCGGATCAGGCGGTGCGCGCGAGCCGGACGAGCGCCTGCACGGCCGCGTGGTCCGAGGGGGAACGGCCCTCGAACGTGTACGGGTTGATGGCCGAGTCGACCACCTCCACGCCCGTTCCCGCGAGGATCCAGTCGATGCGCTCGCCCTCCGGGACGGGGTCGCCGTAGGCGGTGAAGGTGCCGATGCCGGGCGTCGCGTGGTGCGCGGCCGTGGTCCACGTGTCGGCGAGCCCCGCGTCGCGCGTGAGGATGTCGTACGCCGCCGACTCCTCGGCCGGCGCGTTGAAGTCGCCCGTGACGACGACGGGCGCGCCGGACGCGACCTCCTGCAGCCGCTCGGTGATGAGGTCGGCGCTCTTCACGCGCGCCAGCTCCGACTCGTGGTCGAGGTGCGTGTTGAGGTGCACGAACTCGGCGCCGCTGCGGCGGTCGCGGAAGCGCGCCCACGTGGCGATGCGGGTCGTGGTGCAGCCCCACGAGCGCGAGCCGATGAGCTCGGGCAGGTCGGAGAGCCAGAACTGGTCCCACGCGACGACGTCGAGGCGGCGCTCGTCGTAGAAGATCGCGCTGTACTCGCCGCCGGAGCCGCCGTCGCGGCCGTAGCCGAGCATGCGGTGGTGGGGGAGGGCGCGGGCGATGGCGGGGAGCTGCCGCGCGAGGGCCTCCTGCACGCCGAGGACGGTGGGCTGCTCGAGCTCCAGGAAGCGGGCGAGGACCGGCTCGCGGTCGCCCCAGTGGTCGGGGTCGCCCGGCTCGGTGCCGGCGCGGGCCAGCCGGATGTTGCAGGTCATGACGTGCACGAGGTCGCCCTCGGCCGAGCCGATGGTCGCCTGCTGGGGCAGGGCGGGAGCGGCGGGTGCCGCTGCCGCCGGCCGAGACGGAGGGGGGTCGGCCTCCGCGGTCCCGTCCGGGCCGTCCGTCGTGGTCGTCGTCTCGTCCGCGCGCGGGCGCTCGAGGAGCGCCGTGCCGGAGCCGCGGGTGGGGCGCCCGACGCCCGGATCCGATGATCCGGCACCGTCGAACAGGTCGCGTCGGCTGAATCCGCCGCTGGCCATCATGGAGATCTCCTCGGGTCGCACGTGTCTCGCATGATCAGCCTGCGCCCGTCGGGACGATCGGGTGCCCAACGGGACGTGGCGGATGCGTGAACTGCACGCACAGGTCTACGCGAGGGGTGCGGGGATGGCAACCCGGTGGCGGCGTGTCGGCCCGGCGCGGAGGGATCCGCCAGCCGGCGCAGGGTCCGTGGACGGACGCGCGCGCCGTCGGCGGCGGCCGACGGCGCGCGGATCGGCGCGGAGCGGGCGTCAGCCCAGGTGCTCCGCGAGGAAGCCGGTGAGCGCGCGCCACGAGCGGCGCTCGGCGCGGTCCTGGTACTGGGCGCCGTGGTCGGGCGAATCGACGCCCGGCACCGAGAACGCGTGCATCGCCCCGCTGTACGTGACGACCTGCCAGTCGATCGCGGGACGCGTGCGCATCTCGGCCTGGAAGGCGGCGACCCGGTCGTCCGGGACCATGGGGTCGTCCGCGCCCGTGAGGACCAGCAGCGCCGCCTCGATCCCGGCGACGTCGGCCGGCTCGTGCACGACGAGGCTGCCGTGCAGGGAGACCGCGGCCTTCACCGGGGCGCCCGCGCGGGCGACCTCGAGGGCGGCGCTCCCGCCGAAGCAGTACCCCATCACGGCGATGCGCGCGGGGTCGACGTCGGGCTCGGCGGCGACGCGGTCGATCGCCGCGCGGACCCGGGCGCGCATGAGCGGCAGGTCGGCGTAGTAGGCGCCCGCCACCTCGGCGGCGTCGGACGGGCCGGGGCGCACGTCGCGGCCGTACACGTCGGCCGCGAAGGCCACGTAGCCGAGGCGCGCGAGCATCTGGATCCGCGCGGCGACGTGCCCGCCCACCCCGAACCAGTCGTGGACGACGACCACGGCCGGACGACGTCCGCCAGCCGACGCGTCGCGCGCGAGGAGCCCCTCGAGCTCGGTGCCCTCGTGGTCGTAGAGCACGGGCCCCATCCGGACGTCGGCGCCCGCGGGCAGCGGCACGCGCTCCGTGAGCTCGGCCAGGGAGGGCGACCACACGGGGGCGGAGGCGTGGTCGGTCATGCGCGTGCCTCCACGGCGGTGCCGAAGCGCGCGGGGAGCGTGGCGCGGTGGATGCCGCGCAGCTCGTCCACGGAGAGGGTGAACAGGCCCTGCAGCTCGAGCCCGGGCGCCTGCGCGTCCGTGACGCCGATGCGCAGCACCGGGTAGCCGCGTCCCTCGCAGAGGCCCTGGAACTTCACGTCGTCCTCGCGGGGCACCGTGACGAGCATGCGGCCGGTGGACTCGGAGAAGAGGGCGGTGGCCGCGTCGACGCCGTCGCGCTGGACGATGCCGTCGAGCCAGACGCGCGCGCCGACGCCGAAGCGCATCACGGACTCCGCGAGCGCCTGGCCGAGGCCGCCGTCCGAGAGGTCGTGCGCGCTGGCGATGAGCGACTGCGTGCCGCCCGCCGCGATGAGCGAGGCGAGGTCGCGCTCCGCGGCGAGGTCGACCACGGGCGGGACGCCGCCGAGGTGGTCGTGCACGGTGCCCGCCCACGCGGATCCGTCGAGCTCCTCGCGCGTGACGCCGAGCAGGTAGACGTTGTCGCCCTCGTCCTGCCAGCCGGACGGGATGCGGCGCGCGACGTCGTCGATCACGCCGAGGACGCCCACGACGGGCGTCGGGTGGATGGCCTGCGTGCCCGTCTGGTTGTAGAGGGACACGTTGCCGCCGGTCACCGGGATCTCGAGCTCGAGGCACCCGTCGGCGAGGCCCTCGACCGTGCGGCTGAACTGCCACATGACCTCGGGGTCCTCGGGGCTGCCGAAGTTGAGGCAGTCGCTGACGGCCACGGGCGTCGCGCCGGAGGCGGCGACGTTGCGGTACGCCTCCGCGAGCGCCAGCTGCGCGCCGCGGTACGGGTCGAGCTGGCAGAAGCGGCCGTTGGCGTCGGTCGCGACCGAGAAGCCCAGCCCGCTCTCCTCGTCGATGCGGACCATGCCCGCGTCGTCCGGGAACGACAGGGCGGTGTTGCCCATGACGTAGCGGTCGTACTGGTCGGTGATCCACGACGCGTCGGCGAGGTTCGGGCTGCCGAGCAGCTGCAGGAACTGGTCGCGGATGTCGTCGGGCGCGGTGGGCCGTGCGAGGCGCGACGCGGAGTCCGCCTGGAGGGCGTCGATCCACGTGGGGTAGGCCACGGGCCGGTCGTAGACGGGACCGTCGACCGCGACCGTGCGCGGCTCGACGTCGACGATGCGCTCGCCGTGGTGGTCGATGACGAGGCGGCCGGTGTCGGTGACCTCGCCGAGGACGCTCGTCTCGACGTCCCACTTCGCGACGACCGCGAGGAAGCCCTCGAGCTTCTCGGGGCTGACGACCGCCATCATGCGCTCCTGGCTCTCCGACATGAGGATCTCCTCGGCCGTGAGCGACGGGTCGCGCAGCAGCACCTCCTCGAGCCGGATGTGCATCCCGCCGTCGCCGTTGGAGGCGAGCTCGCTCGTGGCGCACGAGATGCCGGCGGCGCCCAGGTCCTGGATGCCCTCCACGAGGTCCTCCCGGAAGAGCTCGAGGCAGCACTCGATGAGCACCTTCTCGGCGAACGGGTCGCCCACCTGCACCGCGGGGCGCTTGGTCGGCCCGCCGTCGGCGAAGGTGTCGCTCGCGAGGATGGACGCGCCGCCGATGCCGTCGCCGCCCGTGCGGGCGCCGAACAGCACCACCTTGTTGCCGACGCCGCGGGCGTTGGCGAGGTGGAGGTCCTCGTGGCGGAGGACGCCCACCGCGAGCGCGTTCACGAGCGGGTTGCCCTGGTACACGCGGTCGAAGTAGGTCTCGCCGCCGATGTTCGGCAGCCCCAGGCAGTTCCCGTAGAAGCTGATGCCGGAGACGACGCCGTGCACGACGCGCGCGGTGTCCGGGTCGTCGATGTCGCCGAAGCGGAGAGCGTCCATGACGGCGACGGGCCGGGCTCCCATCGAGATGATGTCGCGCACGATGCCGCCGACGCCGGTCGCGGCGCCCTGGAACGGCTCGATGTAGGAGGGGTGGTTGTGGCTCTCGATCTTGAAGGTGACGGCCCAGCCCTCGCCCACGTCGACGACGCCGGCGTTCTCGCCCATGCCGACCATGAGGTCCTTCCTCATGGACTCGGACACCTTCTGACCGAACTGGCGCAGGTACTTCTTCGAGGACTTGTAGGAGCAGTGCTCGCTCCACATGACCGAGTACATGGCGAGCTCGCCGCTGGTGGGGCGGCGGCCGAGGATCTCCCGGATGCGCAGGTACTCGCCCTCCGTGAGGCCGAGCGCCGCGTACGGCTGCTCCTTCTCCGGGGTGCGCTCGGCCATCTCGACGGTGTCGGCGACGTGGCGGCGAGCGCTCCGTGCGTCCGCTCCCGCGGGGTCGGTGGGGACGGATGCGGGATCGGCGTGGACGCTCACTGCGCGAGGACTCCTTCGAGGACGGACGTGAAGAGGCGGAGGCCGTCGACACCGGAGCGCATGGCGGCCGGGGTGTCCGGTCCGAAGCCCTCCTCGACGGCGTGCTCGGGGTGGGGCATGAGGCCGACGACGTTGCCGCGGGCGTTGGTGATCCCGGCGATGTCGCGCAGGGACCCGTTCGGGTTGCCGCCGAGGTAGCGGAAGGCCACGCGGCCCTCGCCCTCGAGGCGGTCGAGCGTGTCGGCGTCGGCGATGAAGCCGCCCTCGCCGTTCTTCAGCGGGATGGTGATCTCCTCGCCCTCGGCGAACGCGCTCGTCCACGCGGTGGCCGTGGCCTCGACGCGGAGGCGCTGGTCGCGGCAGACGAACGAGCCGGCCTCGTTGCGGATGAGCCCGCCGGGCAGCAGGTGCGCCTCGGTGAGCATCTGGAAGCCGTTGCAGATGCCGAGCACGGGGACGCCGCGCTCGGCCGCGTCCACCACCTCGCGCATGATCGGCGCGAACGCCGCGATGGCGCCGGCGCGCATGTAGTCGCCGTAGCTGAAGCCGCCGGGGAGCACGACCGCGTCGACGCCCTGGAGGTCGTGGTCGCCGTGCCACAGCGCGACGGGCGTGGCGCCCGCGAGACGGACGGCGCGCTGGGCGTCGCGGTCGTCGAGGGATCCCGGGAAGGTGATGACCCCGACGCGCATCAGCGCTGCTCCGCCGCGGCGGAGCCGTGGGGGAGCGGGTGCGCGCCGACGTTCGTGTCGGCGGTGCCGCCGTCGGCGACCGTGTGGTCGTCGGTGACGTTGCCCGTGGCCATGTCGGCCTCGGCGGAGACGCCGAACCCGTCGAGCCCGGCGACGTGGACGCTGATGACGTCCTCGATGACGGAGTTGGACAGCATGTCGGCGGCGAGGGTCTGGACATCGGCCAGCAGCGCGTCGTCCACCTCGCCCTCGACGGTGAGCTCGAAGCGCTTGCCGATGCGGACGCCGGTGAAGCGGTCCTTGCCGAGGCGGGCGAGGGCGCCGGCCACGGCCTTCCCCTGGGGGTCGAGCAGCTCGGCCTTGGGCATCACTTCGACGACGATCGTGGGCACGATGGATCTCCGGCTTCCTGGAGGCGGGTGGATGCGCTCAGCGTACCGGACGGCCGCGGCCCGCCGGGGTCCGGCGGGCGCGCTCCGGCGGCCGCGTCAGCCGATGGCCTCCGGCAGCAGCTCCACGCGGTAGGCGGCGTCGATGGTCTCGCCGGTCGCCGGGTCCTCGAGCTGCACGTGCCAGCGCGACGCGAACTGGTCGACGCCCGGGACCATCGCGACGGTGCCCGAGATGAGGACGGTGCCGGGCACGCGGAGGCCGCGCTCGGCCAGCACGCCGAGCCAGTGGTCGGGCGTGAGGAGCGCGCCGAGGGTGGAGTCCTGGATCAGCCGCTCATCGCCCTCCTCGCCCACCCAGCCGCGCAGGCGGATCGCGTCGAGGCGGTCGCGCACGTCGGCGAGGCGCCAGGCGCGGCGGCCGAGGACGTCCGGGCCCGCGTTCTTGCTCCACGCGACGCCGTGCACCTCGAGCGCGCGGTCGGTGTGGTCGCACGCGACGGTGAGGAGCACGTCGTCGTCGGTGATGACGAGGGCCCACTCGGCCTCGCCGGAGGTGCGGCCGTGCTGCGCGGGGACGGCGTCCGCCTGCGACGCCAGGTAGGGCGCGACGGGGTAGAGCGCGGGCGTGACCTCGGGGCCGGGGACGCCGAGCTCCGCGAGCTCGGCGATGTGCGCCTGCACCTCGGCCTGGTCGCGGCCCGCGTAGCCGGCGTTGAGGAGGCTGGTGACCTCCACGCTCGTGGTGGATCCGTCGGGCAGCTGGAAGCGCAGGGTGGTCATGGGTCCTCCGATGTGTGTTTCGAGCGTGTGAAGAAAAGCGGATCCGCGCTCCGCGGCCTGGTCGCAGGGGCTCGGTATGCCTACTGTATACAGCAGACCGACCGGGCCACCGGCGGGATCCGCCCCACGGATCCGCCCCCCGGACACGCACCCGAGGAGCCCCATGGCCGACGACCCCACCGCCGCTGCGGCGACCACCGCACCCGCGTCCGGCGCACCGCACGACACCCCGAAGCCGACCCGCCGGGAGCTCGCGAAGGCCTTCACGGCGAGCCTCACCGGCACCTCGCTCGAGTGGTACGACTTCGCCGTCTACTCGGCCGCCAGCGCGGTCGTGTTCCCCGTCGTCTTCTTCCCGTCGTCGGACCCGTACACGGCGACGATCCTCGCGTTCTCCACCTACGCGGTCGGCTACGTCTCGCGCCCCGTCGGCGGGTTCGTCTTCGGGCGGCTCGGTGACAAGATCGGCCGCAAGCCCGTCCTCGTCCTCACGCTGCTGCTCATCGGCATCGCCACGTTCCTCATCGGCGTGCTGCCGGGCTACGCGACCATCGGGCTCGCGGCGCCGATCATCCTCGTGCTCCTCCGCTTCGCGCAGGGCGTGGGCGTGGGCGGCGAGTGGGGCGGCGCGGTGCTGCTGTCGAGCGAGTTCGGGGATCCCCGGAGGCGCGGGTTCTGGTCATCGGCCGCCCAGGTGGGTCCGCCCGCCGGCAACCTGCTCGCCAACGGCGCGCTCGCGCTGCTGACCGTGCTCCTCACCGAGGAGGACTTCCTCGACTGGGGCTGGCGCGTCGCGTTCCTCCTCTCGGCGCTCCTCGTGGCCTTCGGCCTCTGGATCCGCCTGAAGCTCGAGGACACCCCCGTGTTCAAGGCGCTGCAGGAGCGGGGCGACCGCCCGAGCGCGCCCATCTCCGAGGTGTTCCGCACGCAGGCCCGCCCGCTCGTCGCCGCGATCCTCTCCCGCGTCGGCCCCGACGTCCTCTACGCGCTCTTCACGGTCTTCACGCTCACCTACGGCGTCAACTCGCTCGGCTTCGAGCGCAGCCAGGTGCTCGTCGCCGTGCTGGTCGGATCCGCGGTGCAGCTGTTCACCATCCCGTTCGCGGGTGCCGTCAGCGACCGCATCAACCGGCGTGCCCTGTACGCGGCCGCGGCGGTGGGCGCCGCCGTCTGGGCGTACGTCTTCTTCGCCATCACCGACGGCTCGTCGACCTTCGTGCTGGGCGTCGGCATCGTGCTCGGGCTCTTCTTCCACTCCTTCATGTACGGGCCGCAGGCGGCGTACATCATCGAGCAGTTCTCGCCGCGGCTGCGCTACACGGGCGCCTCGCTGGCGTACACGATCGCGGGCGTCATCGGCGGGGCCATCGCGCCGCTGATGTTCACGATCATCTACGAGGAGACCGGCAGCTGGGTCGGCATCGCGCTGTACCTCACCGCCGCGGTCGTCCTCACGCTCGTGGGCCTCGCGATGGGCCGCGACTCCGACGTCTCCGAGGACGAGGAGTACGTGCGGACGGGCGCCGAGGGCGTCGCGGCACCGCGGATCTGACCCCGGCACCGCCGACGACGCCCGGATCCCCGCGCGGGGACCCGGGCGTCGCCGCGTCCCGGGGCGGCGGGCGGTGCTGCGTCGGCGTCAGGCGCGCAGCAGGACGTCGAGCGTGACCGCCAGGTGCTGGTCGATCGCGTCGCGCGCGGCCTCGGCGTCGCCGGCGGCCAGCGCGTCGACGATGCCGGCGTGCTCCTCGCACACGCGGTCCTGCCGGTCGGTCGCGCGGTAGAGCGCCTCGACGCCGACGAGGATCTGCCGGGCGCGGAGCTTCGCGTAGGTGCGGCTCATCAGCTCGCTCCCGGCGGCGTCGACGAGCAGCTGGTGGAAGCGCCGGTCGTGCTCGATGAACTCCCGGCCGCTCTCGCGCGGCGGCAGGGCGACCATGGCGCGCTGCTGCGCGAGCACGGCGCGCATGGCCTCGAGGGGCGTGCGGTCGTGGGCCACCGCGCTCGTGGCGGCGTGGCGCTCGAGGACGCCGCGGAGCTCCATGAGCTCGCCGATCTCCCGGCCGGTGATGACCGGGATGCGGGCGCCGCGCTTGGGGATCATCTCGACGAGGTCGTCCGCGGCCAGCAGCAGCAGGGCCTCGCGGACGGGGGTGCGGGAGACGCCGATGCGCTCCGCGAGCTCCTGCTCGTTGAGGAACGCGCCCTGCTGGTCGGGGTCCGTGAGGACGTGCGCGTGCAGGAACTCGTAGGCCCGTTCCCGGCCCGAGAGGGCGACGGCGGGAGCGCCTGGATCGCCCGCCCGTTCTCGCATACGCTATGTATACATCACGAGGAGGACCATGAGAGTCGCGCTAGCCCAGATCATCAGCTCCCCGGATCCCGCGGACAACCTCGCACGCCTCGAGCGCGTCGCGGAGGACGCCGCGCGGCAGGGCGCCGAGCTCGTGGTGTTCCCCGAGGCGACGCAGCGCGCGTTCGGGAATCCGCTCCCGGAGGTCGCCGAGCCGCTCGACGGGCCGTGGGCCTCGGGCGTGCGGGCGGTCGCGGACCGCCTCGGCGTCGTGATCGTGGCCGGCATGTTCACCCCCGGGGCCGGCGGCCGCGTGCGCAACACCCTGCTCGTCGCCCGGCCCGCGGACGCGGACGCCGCGGGTGCGGCCTCGTACGACAAGATCCACCTCTTCGACGCGTTCGGGTTCCGCGAGTCCGACGCCGTCGACCCGGGTGACGCCGTCGCGGTGATCGAGGTCGGCGGCACGCGCGCGTCGCTCGCCACCTGCTACGACGTGCGCTTCCCCGCGCTCTTCCTCGCGGGGGCCGACCGCGGCGCGGTCGTGAGCGTCGTCTGCGCCAGCTGGGGCGCCGGCCCCGGCAAGGCCGACCAGTGGGACCTGCTGCTCCGGGCCCGCGCGCTCGACTCCACGACCTTCGTCGTCGCCGTCGGCCAGGGCGACCCCGCGACGCTGCCCGCCGGCTCCCGCGGCCACGACCCGGCGAGCGGCGCACCCACCGGCATCGGCCGGAGCGCCGTGGTGTCCCCGCTCGGCGAGGTCCTGCACCGGCTCGGCGGCGAGGAGGAGCTGCTCGTCGTCGACATCGACCCCGCGGCCGTCGACGCCGCGCGCGGCACGCTGCCCGTGCTCGCGAACCGGCGCCGCGGGCTCGAGCAGGGCGCCTGACGCCCGTCAGCCCTCGCGGAACGACAGCACGTCGCCCGGCTGGCACTCCAGCACCCGGCAGATCGCCTCGAGCGTCGAGAAGCGCACCGCCTTCGCGCGGCCGTTCTTCAGCACGAAGACGTTCGCCGGCGTGATCCCGATCGCCGTCGCCAGCTCGGCCACGGTCATGCCGCGCGCGGCGAGGTGCGAGTCGAGGTCGACCTCGATCGGCATCAGACGACCTGCGCGAGCTCGGCGTGCGAGGCGGCGGCGCGGCGCAGGAGCCCGAGCAGGGTCACCAGGACGAGGCAGAAGGCGGCGCAGAGGGCGGCCACCCCGCCCAGGGCGACCATGACGGCCGGCGGCGTGATGCCGGCGACGGCGAGCCCGACGAAGGCGGCGACCGCGAGGCCCGCCGCGACGGCGCCCAGCGCGACCATGGCCCGCACCAGCGCGAATGCGCGCGCGTCGAAGATGGCGTCGCCCGCGGTCATGGACGTGAGCCGCCAGATGATGACGAGCACGGCCTGCGCGCACAGCGTGACGGCGACGATCCACGCCGCGACCGGCACGACGAGCCCGTCGAGGTCGGCCTCGCTCTCGCGCAGCGGCCCCGTCGCCGCGGACACCATGAGCGCCTGCACCACGATCCCGAGCGCCACCAGCACCGCCACCAGCGCCTTCACGCCGGTCCTCGTCGCCTCCGCCATGTCCGTCCTCCTCCGTGCATCGAATCTCGATCCATCGAATTACGATACGAGGCGGGAGCGGGCGAGCGCGTCATCCGGAGGTCGCATCCCGCATGACGCGACGCGGGCCCGGCCGCCGAGGCGACCGGGCCCGCGGGCCGTGCGAGCGGATCAGCGCCCGAGGGGCGTCATGTCCTCGTAGCGGTCGCCGACCGGCGTGGGCAGCGACGAGAGCCGCGCGAGCTGGTCGGCGGTGAGCGTCACGGCGTCGGCGCCCACGTTCTCGTCGAGGCGGCTGACGCGCTTCGTGCCCGGGATGACGGCGATGTCGTCGCCCTGCGCGAGGATCCAGGCGAGCGCGACCTGCGCGGGCGTCGCATCGAGCTCGCCCGCTACGGCTGTCACGGCGTCGACGATCCGCATGTTCTGCGCGAACGCCTCCTCCGCGAACCGCGGCGACGACGAGCGGTAGTCGGCCGAGGACAGGTCGGCGGCGCTTCGGATCGCGCCCGTGAGGAAGCCGCGGCCGAGCGGCGAGTAGGCGACGAGTCCGATGCCGAGCTCGCGCAGCACCTCGAGCACGGGGCCCTCGGGGTCGCGCGTCCAGATGGAGTACTCGCTCTGCAGCACCGAGATCGGGTGCACGGCGTGCGCGCGGCGGATGGTGTCGGGCCCGGCCTCGGAGAGGCCCAGGTGCAGCACCTTGCCCTCCTCGACGAGCTCCTTCATCGCGCCGACGGTCTCCTCGATCGGCACGGACGGGTCGACGCGGTGCTGGTAGAGCACGTCGATGCGGTCGGTCCCGAGTCGCTGCAGGGAGGCCTCGACGGCGATGCGGATGCCGGCCGGGGTGCTGTCCATGCCGCGCTCGTAGTCCTCGGCGTCCTTGCCGGGCGCGTGCTTCAGCAGGCCGAACTTGGTGGCGATCACGACGTCGTCGCGGTGGGCGGCGAGGGCGGACCCGACGAGGCGCTCGTTCGCGAACGGCCCGTACGCCTCGGCGGTGTCGAAGAGCGTGACGCCCTGCTCGACCGCGCGGTGCAGGGTGCGGACCGACTCCCGCTCGTCCTCGCCCGCGCCGTCGTAGAACGCGCTCATGCCCATGCAGCCGAGGCCGATGCGGCCGACGTCGAGTCCCGTGCCGGTGTGGATGTGCTTCATGCGGTGCTCCGATCTCCCGCGGCCGGATGGGCCGCCCGTCGAGCCTAGGCACGCCCCGGCCGACGACGCGCCGCATCCACCCGCTGTCTTGAATCACTCAAGGGAAGTGTGCTTGACTGCGGCGATGCTCCCCGACCACGCGCACCACCACGCGCCGCCCCTCGACGCCGACGCCCTGCGCGCCGCGCTGCGGGAGGCGGGCCTCCGGGTGACCGGGCCGCGCGTCGCCGTCCTCGCGGCCGTCGACGCCCGGCCCCACTCGGACGCCGACGAGGTGCTCCGCGCGATCAAGGGCGAGCTGCCCGGCACGAGCATCCAGGCGGTCTACGGCGTGCTCGGCGCGCTGCTGGCCGCGGGGCTCGTGCGCCGCATCGAGCCCGCGGGATCCTCCGCGCGCTACGAGCGGCGGACGGGCGACAACCACCACCACCTCGTGTGCACGTCCTGCCGGACGATCGTCGACGTGGACTGCGCCGTGGGGGAGTCCCCCTGCCTCGCGCCGTCCGACGCGGCGGGATTCCTCGTGGCGAGCGCCGAGGTGACGTACTGGGGCCTGTGCCCCGCCTGCCGGACCGCGACCGCGGATCCCGGTGCCACCGTCGCGACCTGACCGTCGCCACCGGCCGCCCCACGGCCGGACGACCCGAGCCAGCACCTCCCCGTTCCACCGCTGACAGGAGAACCACATGACCGACCAGAAGCACACGACCACCGACTCCGGCGCCCCGGTCGCCAGCGACCAGCACTCGCTCTCCGTCGGCCCCGACGGATCCATCCCGCTCCACGACCACTACCTCGTCGAGAAGCTCGCGCAGTTCAACCGCGAGCGCATCCCGGAGCGCGTCGTGCACGCCAAGGGCGGCGGCGCGTTCGGCACCTTCCGCACCACGGGCGACGTGAGCGCGTACACCCGCGCCTCGCTCTTCCAGCCGGGTGCCGAGGTCGAGCTCCTCGCCCGCTTCAGCACCGTGGCCGGCGAGCAGGGCAGCCCCGACACGTGGCGCGACCCGCGCGGCTTCGCGCTGAAGTTCTACACGGACGAGGGCAACTACGACCTCGTGGGCAACAACACGCCCGTGTTCTTCATCCGCGACGGGATCAAGTTCCCCGACTTCATCCGCTCGCAGAAGCGCCTCCCGGGCTCGCACCTGCGCGACCACGACATGCAGTGGGACTTCTGGACGCTCTCGCCCGAGTCCGCGCACCAGGTCACCTGGCTCATGGGCGACCGCGGGCTGCCGAGCTCGTGGCGCCACATGGACGGCTTCGGCTCGCACACCTACCAGTGGGTGAACGCGGCCGGCGAGCGCTTCTGGGTGAAGTACCACTTCAAGACGCAGCAGGGCATCGAGATCCTGAAGCAGGAGCAGGCCGACCAGATCGCCGGCGAGGACGCCGACTTCCACATCCGCGACCTCACCGAGGCCATCGACCGGGGCGACTACCCGGAGTGGAAGCTCGAGGTGCAGGTCATGCCGTACGAGGACGCGAAGACGTACCGCTTCAACCCCTTCGACCTGACGAAGGTGTGGTCGCAGAAGGACTACCCGCGCATCGAGGTCGGCACGATGACGCTCAACCGGAACCCGGAGAACTACTTCGCGCAGATCGAGCAGGCCGCGTTCGCGCCCTCGAACTTCGTGCCCGGGATCCAGGCCAGCCCCGACAAGATGCTCCTCGCGCGCATCTTCAGCTACGCCGACGCGCACCGCTACCGCGTGGGCACCAACCACGCGCAGCTGCCGGTGAACGCGCCGAAGTCGCCCGTGCACAGCTACTCGAAGGACGGCCAGGGGCGCTACACGTTCCAGGACGCCGGCACGCCCGTCTACGCGCCGAACTCGCTCGGCGGCGCGCACGCCGACCCCGCCCGTGCCGGCGAGAGCGCCGGCTGGGAGCAGGACGGCGAGCTCGTCCGCTCGGCCGCCACCCTGCACGCCGAGGACGACGACTTCGTCCAGGCCCGGATGCTCGTCAACGAGGCGATGGACGACGCCCAGCGCGAGCGCCTCGTCGGCAACATCGTCGGCCACGTGAGCAAGGTCACCACGGCCGAGCTCCGCGCCCGCGTCATCCAGTACTGGACGAACGTGGACGGCTGGCTCGGTGCGGCCGTCGCCGCGGGCCTGCCGCCGCTCGCCGGCTCCGCGCCCGTCGCCGAGGCGACCCCCGGTCCGACGCGCGACGCCGAGGAGGTCTCCGTCGCGGCCCGCTGAGCCGTGGCGGTGATCCGCTGATCGCACGACGCGACGCCCGCCCCCTCGGCGAGGGGGCGGGCGTCGTCGCGCGTGGCGGGCGGTCAGCCGGCGTGCATCGCGCCCCCCTGGTAAAGGATGGTGTCGTAGCCGAAGTCGCAGACTCCGCGGTACGGCCCCCCGTCGTCGCCCGGCACCTCCACCGCCGGCGTCCCGCGGCCCCCGATGGTCCGGGCGCACACCGGGATGCGCGTGCCGCGGATGGTCACGTGGTCCAGGCGGGCCGTGTCCCCGCGGTCCTGGTTGACGCCCACGACCTTGTAGCGGCCGCCCGTGATGAGGACGTCGCTGACGACGACGTGCCGGGTCTCCTGCACGAGGCAGTCCCCGCACGAGCGCGCGAGCGTGCCGATGTCGGACGCGGCGAGGTGCGTGATGACCGCGGTGCCCGCACCGTCCAGCTGCACGACCTTGTCGTAGGCGTGCGCGACCGCGCCTCCGGTGATGGAGACGACGGACCCCGCGGGCGATCCGGCCTGCAGCGTCACGGCGTCCTCTCCCACATGCGGCGACCACATCCCCTCGATGCGGCACGTGGCGAGGCAGTGCACGCCGTCGGCCGCGAGCGGCCCGATGATCAGGTTCCGCGCGGTGGCTCCCGGCTCGAGCACCAGCACCGGCTGCTGGAACTCGCTGTGGCCGTTCGTCGACCCGTTCAGCTCGGCGAAGTGGAAGTCCACCGTCCGGCCGGCCTCGACCACGTACGGCGTGCTCCGCGGCGGCATCACGACGGTCGGCCGGGGGAACGCGGGCATCGCGGTGAGGGAGGAGCCCCGCGCCGGGAGCGCGGCCGCGCTCGCCGCCTCGGGCACCGCGACCGAGGCGATCCCGCCGGCGGCGGCGAGGGAGAGGGCGAGCACCAGGGCGAGGCGCCGGAGGGAGGAGGGGATGGTGGGCGGGGGCATGCGAGCCGATCTCTGCATCCGCCGCGTCGGTCGCGGTCGGCACCGGAGCGTACGGCGCGGCGACCCGGCCGCGTCGGTCCCGTGAACCGGCGGATCCCCGTCCCCGCGCCCTGTGTGCCGCGCCCCCGTCCGGGGGCGCCGTCGTGCGAGTGTCGGGCCGCGCCGACCGGCGCGACCCCCCCTCGTAGAACAGGACCACACGATGGCATCTGCCACCCGCACCACGCTCCTCGGCACCGCGGCCTGCGCCGTGATCACCGCGGGCATGCTCGCCGGACCGGGGGTGGCCATCGCCGCTCCCCGCCCGGTCGCCGGCCCCTCGTCGGGCATCCTGCACCACACGATCCCGGCGCGCAGCGCGGCGGCGGCGGCGACCGCGTGGACGCCCGCGCGCATGCACGCGGCCACGACCAACCGGTTCGTCGACGCGGACCCGGCCGACGGCGATCCGCCCGCGACCGCCACGGACACGCCGGCGGCGCTCGACACCTCGGCCGTCGTCGCCCCCGCTGCCGTCGCGGACCTCGACGAGACGACCGCGGTCCCGGGCTTCGCCGAGGCCGACCACCTCGGCGTCGTATTCTTCCGCAGCGGCGGCGTCGACCAGCGCTGCACCGGGAACGCCGTCGTCTCCCGATCCGGCGACCTCGTCGCCACATCGGGCAGGTGCGTCTCGGCGCTGGAGGACGCGTTCGTCAGCGAGCTCGTCTTCGTCCCGGGTTACGACGGGACGGCGCCCGAGGGCGTCTGGGCCGCGACCGCGGTCACCGTGCAGTCGCGCTGGGTCACGGACCGCGCCGTCGACCTCGACTCGGCGTTCCTCCAGGTGCGGGCGCCCGCCGGTGCCGCCGCCGGGGCGACCCTCTCCTCGACCGTCGGGGCGTCCGGCGTGCTCTTCGCGGGGCAGGAGGACGACGACGAGTACCGCGCCTCCGGGTGCGCCCTCGACGGCGGTCACGACGGCACGCAGGTCGTGGACGTGGTCAGCACGGTCGAGCTCAACCCGTGGGCCAACGAGGACTACGCGATCGAGGGCATCGGGACCGAGCTCCGGGCCGGCATCAGCGGATCGCCGTGGAGGGCCACCGAGGACGGCTCGGGCGACGTCCAGCGCGGCATGACGACGTTCGCGTACCACCAGTTCACCCACGCCGCCTTCGGACCGCAGTGGACGAGCACCCTGCATGACACGTACCGGGCCGCGGCGGCCTCGTGACCCGCGGGCGCCGCCGGGCCGACCGGCCGGGTGGCGCCCCCCCCGCGGATCGCGGATCCCGGATCGCGAATCGCGGATCAGGCGAGCGGCAGCTCCATCTCGAGGTCCCGCTGCGCGCGGTCCAGGGCGTACGGCACGCTGCGGCCCGTGAGGCGGAAGCCGCGGCGCTCGTAGTAGGCGCGGGCGCGGGGGTTGTCCTCGTGCACCTCGAGGCGGAGGGCCGTCGCGCCCGGCCGCTCGCGGGCCCACGCCACGACGGCGTCGAGGAGCAGGTCCGCGACCCCGGCGACGCGACCGCGGGCCTCCGGCGTGATGTAGACGCTCACGAGCATGACGACGGCGCGATCGGTCGTGACGAACGCGTTCATCGCGCCGAGCCAGCGGCCGGTGCCGCGGTCGACGGCCGCGTACGCGGTCGATCCCGGCTGCGAGGGGCGCTCCGCGCGGGCCCGCCACTGGGCGTCGGTGAGCCCGCGCGCCGTCTCCAGCGTCTCGAGGTACGCGAGCGGGGTGTCCTCCAGCATCTCCAGCCGGAGGGTGCGGTACTCGCGCCAGTCCTCGGGGAGGATCCTGTGGACGACGGGGTCGAGCCCGCTCACACCAGCTGCCCGTTCACGTGCAGGTCGCCCGCGGGGAACGCGTCCGCGGCCGCGGTGACGGGGAGCATCAGCCAGCCGTGGTCCTGGTGCACGACCTCGGCCGCGCCGAGGAGGGTGAATCCGTTGTAGTGGCCGGTGCGCCCGGGGAGCGGGACCCAGCCGTGGCGCTCGTAGTAGCCGGTCGTGCCCTCGCCCGTCTCCAGGAGGCCGAAGGGGACGGCGAGGCGGGCGAGGGCGCCGCGGATGCCGTCGGCCAGCAGCGTGCCGAGGCCCTGCCCCTGCCGGTCGGGGTGCACGGCCACCATCCCGGTGGACCCCACGAGCAGGTCGCGGGCCGGATCGCCGGCGCCGTCGCCCGTGCCCACGAACATGCGGCGGATCCCGGCGTGCGCCACCAGCTCGTCGCCGTCGTGCGCGAGGACCCGCAGCTCGGGCTGCGCGCCCGCCCAGCTGCGCGACCCCGCGTAGCCCTCGCGGAAGTCGGGGAACGCGCGTGCGAGGAGCGCGGCGATCGCGACGTGGTCGGCGACGGCGAGCTCGCCCTCGCGGACGACGGAGAGGCGGGGTCCCATGGACCGAGCGTATCGGCCGGTCGCGGCGTGTCCGGGCCCCGACCGCGGCCCGGTCGCGCGGCCCGCCCGCCCGTAGGGTGGACGGCATGACCACCCCTCCGTCCGTGTGGCAGGACAAGCTCGGCCGCCTCTCCATCCGCTGCGTGCAGGTCCTCGCGGTCCTCGTGGTCGCCATCGCGATCGTCTACGCCGCCATCTCGCTCAAGCTCGTCGTGATCCCGGTGATCATCGCGCTGATCCTCGCGTGCGCCGTCCGCCCGATGGTGCAGTGGATGGAGCGCCGCGGCGTGCCCGACGCGCTCGCCGCGGTCATCGCGCTCCTGACGGGCCTCGTGCTCTTCGGCGGCGCGATCACGCTCGTCGTGTTCGGCGTGCAGAACCAGTGGCCGACCCTCGTGAAGGCCACCAGCGAGGGCGTCGACCAGCTGCAGGGCTTCATCGAGGAGGGCGGGCTGCCGATCGACACGGCGCAGATCGACTCCTTCCGCCAGTCCGCCGTCGACTTCCTCACCAGCAGCCAGTTCGGCTCCGGCGCCATCGCGGGCGTCTCCGCGGCGGCCGAGGTCGTGACGGGCGCCGTGCTCGGCCTCGTCGTCTTCTTCTACTTCGTGAAGGACGGGCCGCGCATCTGGGCCTTCCTCATCCGCCCGTTCCGCGGTCGCGGCCGCAAGCGCGCGGTCCGCGTCGGCCACGAGGGCGCCCGGGTCCTCGGCGGGTACATCCGCGGCACGGCGACCGTCGCGCTCGTCGACACTGTCTTCATCGGCGCGGGCCTCGTCATCCTCGGCGTGCCGCTGGCGCTGCCGCTCGCGCTCGTCGTCTTCATCGGCGCGTTCGTGCCGATCGTCGGCGCGACCGTCGCGGGCATCCTCGCGGCGCTCGTCGCGCTCGTCACCAACGACCTCACGACGGCCCTCATCGTCGTCGGCATCGTGGTGCTCGTGAACCAGCTCGAGGGCAACCTGCTGCAGCCGGTCGTGCTCGGCAACGCCCTCAAGCTCCACGGCCTCGTCGTGCTGCTCGCGCTGACCGCGGGCACCATCCTCGGCGGCATCATCGGCGCCATCCTCTCGGTGCCCCTCACCGCCGTCGCCTGGACGACGTGGAAGATCGTGATGGAGCCGGACGAGGCGGAACCGGATCCGCACGCGTCGTCCCCGGTGGAACCCGTGAAGCGGGCCGCGCGCGGCCTCACGGCGAAGCTCACGGGCCGCTCCTCCGGCCCCGCGTCGACCGTGCGGGCCGACCGATGAGCGCCACCGGCGCCGCGTCGAGCCTCCAGCGCAAGCCCGGCTTCGCCGTCGCCGCGCGCCTCGGGCACGCGGTCAACGGCCTGCTCCACCTCCTCATCGGCGTCATCGCGTTCCGCCTCGCCACGGGCGGCGGCGGCGAGGCCGACCAGTCGGGCGCGCTCGGGTCCATCGCCGGGTCGCCCGGCGGCCGGGTGCTCCTCTGGGTCGTCGTCGTCGGGCTCGTCGGGCTCGGCCTCTGGCAGCTCGTCGAGACCGTCCTCGCCCGCGAGGAGGACGCCGCGCGCACCTGGGCGGCGCGCGCGAAGGAGCTGGGCAAGGCCGTCGCGTACCTGGCCGTCGCGGCCACCGCGCTGCGCTTCGCCATGGGCGGGTCCAGCGACTCGTCCGAGCAGACCCAGTCCCTCAGCGCCCGGCTCCTCGAGGCCCCCGGCGGCGTGGCACTGCTCGTGGTCCTCGGCCTCGCCGTGATCGCGGTGGGCGCGTACTTCGGCTTCAAGGGCGCGACGAAGCGCTTCCAGGAGGACATCTCGGTGCCGTCGGGCTCCCTCGGCCGCGGGATCACCGCGCTCGGGGTCGCCGGGTACGTCGCCAAGGGCGTCGCGCTCGTCGCGGTCGGCGTGCTGTTCGTCGTGGGCGCGGTCACGGCCGACCCCAGCAGGGCCACGGGCCTCGACGGGGCGCTGCAGTCGCTCGCCGGGCTGCCCGCGGGCGTCGCCGTCCTGGCGGTGACGGGCCTCGGCCTCATCGCGTACGGCCTGTACTGCGGGGCCCGCGCGCGCTACGCGAAGCTGTGACGGCGCGTCCGGTCACGGGCCTCGACGGCATGCGGCCGGACGAGGTCCATGTCGTCCGCGTGTTCGCGGACGCCGAGGGGCGCCACGGCAACCAGCTCGGGATCGTGCTCGCGTCGCCGCGCACCGACGGCCGGGAGCCCGCGATCGCACGGGCGCTCGGCTTCAGCGAGACCGTGTTCGTCGACGCGGTCGACGCCCCCGACGCGGAACCCCGCGGCGCCGCGATCCGCATCCTCACGCCCGCCCGCGAGCTGCCCTTCGCCGGGCACCCGACCGTCGGCACGGCCTGGTGGCTGTCGTCGCGCGGCGTGACGATCGACCACCTGCGGGTGCCGGCCGGCACCGTCCGCGTGGACCGCTCCGGCGACGACGTGCGGGTGACCGCGGATCCGGCGTGGGGCCCGGAGTTCGCGTGGCACCCCGTGCGATCCGTCGCCGAGCTCCTCGCCCTCGACCTGCCGGCGCTGGCCGAGGCCTCGGGCGTCGAGCACCTCTACGCCTGGGCGTGGATCGACGAGGCCGCGGGCGCCATCCGGTCGCGCATGTCCGCTCCCGCGCTCGGGGTCCCCGAGGACGAGGCGACGGGATCCGCCGCCCTCCGCATCACCGCGCACCTGGGCCGCGACCTCCGCATCACGCAGGGCCGCGGCAGCGAGCTGGTGACGCGGCTGCGCGACGACGGCCGCGCGGAGGTCGGCGGGCGGACGGTCGCGGACCGGGTGATCCCGCTGCCCTGACGGTCGCGCCTGCTCGAGGTCGGCAGGGGGCTGGATCCTTACCACCGGAGGGCGTCCGAGGTCCACTGCCGTCAGATCGAGGTCCGCCGTGCCGTGCCGCGCACGACGCGCCATGGCCACGGATCCCACGGGATGCGAACGTCTGCAGAGCGTCAAACCCTTCAAGATGCGCAGGAACGGCGAGCGGTCCTGCGCGAAGTCGTAGCTCCACCGCCGGGCCGCGGCGCAGCGGTCCACAGCTGCGCGGCTAGGCGGCGCCGCCGTCCGCCGCGTCCTCGCCCACCGGCTCCTCCCGCGGGATGACGAGGATCTCGGAGATCCGACGCCGGTCGAGCGCCGTCACCTGCAGCGTGACGCCGTCGACCTCGACCGTGTCGCCCACCTGGGCGAGCCGTCCGAGGTTCTCGATGACGAAGCCCGCGACCGTGTCCGACGCGGAGTCGGGGAGCCTCACGCCCGTCGCCTCCTCGAAGTCCTGGAAGTTGAGGCGGCCGTCGATGGTGCCGCCGTCCTCCGCGAGGTCGCGCGCGGCGGAGTCGGTGTCGTACTCGTCGAAGATCTCGCCCACGACCTCCTCCACGAGGTCCTCGAGCGTGACGATGCCGTCGGTGCCGCCGTACTCGTCCACGATCACGGCGATCTGGTGGCCCTCGGCGCGCATCATCGTGAGCGTCGGGAGCACGCGGGCGGTCGCCGGGAGGTAGGGGATCGGGCGGAGGATCTCGGACACGGGCCGGTCGGGGTCCGCCGCGATCGCCTGGTACAGGTCGCGCACGTGGACGAAGCCGATGACGTCGTCGATGCTCTTGTCCATCACGGGATAGCGCGAGTACGGCCGGTCCTGCACGTCGAGGCCCGCCTCGCGGACGGTGCCGGTGCCGTCGAGCGCGGCGATCTCGGGCCGCGGCTTCATGACCTCGCTGAGCTGGCGGTGGCGGAGGGAGAGCACGTCGTCGAGGATCCGGCGCTCGTCGTCCGGGAGGCCCTCGTGGCTGGAGACGATGTCGCGGAGCTCCTCCTCGCTCATCTCCTCGCCGGTCTTGTCCGGGTCGCCGCCGAGGATGCGGACCACCAGGTTCGTCGACACGGACAGCAGCCAGATCACCGGCCGCATGAGGATCGCGAAGCCGTTGAGGACGGGCGCGACGCCGTACGCGAAGGCGGCGTTCCGCTGGATGGCGAGGCGCTTGGGCGCCAGCTCGCCGAGGACCAGCGACAGGTACGCGATCACGAGGGTGAGCGCCAGCGTCGCGATGGTCGAGGCGAGCTGCTCGTCGAGGCCCCACGTCACGAACAGCGGGGCGACCGACGGCGCGATGGACGCGGCGCCGTACGCGGCGGACGCGAAGCCCGCCACGGTGACGCCGATCTGCACCGCGGCGAGGAAGGTGTTGGGGTTCCGGGCGAGCGCGGCGACCTTCTCGCCGCGGCGGCCGCGGGCGGCGAGCGCGTTGAGCTGGCCTTCGCGGAGGGTGACGAGCGCCATCTCGGTCGCGGCGAACACGCCGCCGACGAGGACGAACACGACGACCAGGACGATGTTGAGGAGGAGGTCGCCGTTCACGAGCGGGTGCCGGTCGAGGCGGTGGCGGGGATCCCGTGGACGGGAGCGGTGGCGCGGAGGGTGCGGGGCGTGCCCGGGGTCGTCCGGGCGCCGGGACTGTGGCTGTCGGGAGCTGGCTCCCGTGCGGTTCTGTGCATGGATGGAGGGTAGCGGAGCGGGGTGGGGAAATAGGCGGGCCGACGTCCGTGCCCTAGCGTCGAGGCCATGGACCAGCAGTGGATCGGCTCCTGGGGCTGGCTCGCCCTCGCGCTCGTGAACGCCGGCCTCGCGGAGCAGAAGGGCCGGTCGAGGTGGACCTGGTTCCTCGTGTCGCTGCTCCTCGGGCCGATCGCGACCTTCTTCATCGTGACGTGGGAGCGGGCTCCCGCGCGTCCCGTCCGGACGCCGGAGGAGGGGCCGACGAACGGGCTGCTCGCCGTGGGGATCGGCCTCGCGGCCCTGGCGGTCGTCAGCGCCGTGGTGGCGGCGATCGGCGGCGACGCCGACGGGCAGGTGCTCGCGGGCGGCAACGAGCGCGACACCGGCCTGTGGGTGCTCGCGGGCGCGCTCGCCGTGGTGGCCGCGGTCTCCCTGGTGCTCCACGTGCTCGCGCACCGGCGGTGGGCGGCGCTGCGGTCGGCCCCGACAAAGGCGGACGGGTCGCGCTGACGCGTCATCCCGGCTGCGCCCCTCAGCCGCGCAGCCGCGGATAGGCGGCGAGCGTCGGCGCGTG
>NZ_JAVCVL010000210.1:0-4484 GCF_032917815.1 Clavibacter sp. MX14-G9D
GGCCCGCCCCATCGGCGGCCACGCGGCGGGCGCCCTGCAGGTGATCCGGGACACGCGCGCCGCCGGCGGCACCGTCGTCGCGACCGGGGGATGCTTCGACCTCGTCCACGCCGGCCACGCGCGCACGCTCGCCGCGGCCCGCGCGCTCGGCGACTGCCTGGTCGTGCTCCTCAACTCCGACGACTCGGTGCGCCGCCTCAAGGGCCCCGAGCGGCCGATCATGACCGAGGAGGACCGCGTCGACCTCCTCATGTCGCTCGGCGTGGTGGACGCGGTGGTGCTGTTCTCCGAGGACACCCCCGAGGAGGCGCTCCGCACCCTCAAGCCCGACCTGTGGGTGAAGGGCGGCGACTACCGCGCCGAGGACCTGCCCGAGTCGGCCGTCATCGCCGAGTGGGGCGGCCAGGCCGTGACCGTGCCGTACCACCCGGGCCGCTCGACCACGAAGCTCGCCGGCGCGCTCGCCCGCGTCGGCTGACCGACCACCCGCCCATCACCGCACCGCACCGCACCGCCCGCGCCGCTCGACCCGCGCGGGATCCGCACCACGAGAGGAACACCCATGACCGACTCCCCCCAGACCGACGCCGCACCCGCCGCTCCCCGCACCCCGCGCACGGGCCGCGTCCTCATCACCGGCGGCGCGTCCGGCCTCGGCGCGGCGGTCGCGCAGGCGGTCCTCGCGGCCGGCGGCGAGCCCATCGTCCTCGACCTCGACACCTCGAGCGTCACCGGCATGGAGGCGCACCGCGTCGACGTCTCCGACACCCGCGCCACCGAGGCGCTCGTCACCGAGATCGCCCAGGCGCACGGCGGCCTCGACGCGGTCGTCACCGCGGCCGGCATCGACCGCTGCGGCCGCCTCGTCGACGTCGCGCCGACCGAGTGGGAGAAGGTGATCGGCGTGAACCTCATGGGCACCGTCGCCGTCGTCCGCGCGGCCCTGCCGTTCCTCACCGAGTCGCACGGCCGCGTCGTCACCGTCGCGTCGTCGCTCGCCATCAAGGCCGTCTCCGACGCGACCGCCTACTGCGCCTCCAAGTTCGGCGTGCTCGGCTTCACGCGGGCCCTCGCCGCCGAGACGAAGGGCGAGGTCGGCGTGACCACGCTGATCCCCTCCGGCATGAGGACGCGCTTCTTCGACGACCGCGACCCCAAGTACAAGCCCGGCTCCGACGCGAACCTCAACGACCCGGCCGCGGTGGCCGACTCGGTCATGTTCGTCCTCGGCCAGCCCCGCGGCTGCGAGATCCGCGAGCTCGTCATCACCCACGAGCTCGAGGACAGCTGGCCCTGATCCGCGGCTGACCCGCGCCCGAAGCGCCCCGCGCACGACACGAGCCCGGCCCCGCATCGCGCGGGTGCCGGGCTCGTCTCATGAACGGGACAACTGGCGAGCGGTAAACCCCGAGGCACCTTGCCGGCACATCGCGCGTCACGCGATGGCGACCCCCGTCAGTACCAGGGAGATGATCGAGATCAGGAGGACGAGTGCCGTCCCGAGCGCGGGGATCGCACGGGTGCGTCTTCCTGCCGCCATCACCCCGATCACCCCGACGACCGTCAGCACCACGCTGACCCCCAGCCCCCATCGAGCCAATTCGAACGCGAAGTCGCCGAGACCGTAGTCGCATGGTCGAGCCCGCTCGGCACAGCCGCCGAAGGCCATCCCGCTCATGAGCACGCAGAAGTAACCCGCCCCGGCGACCAGCAGCTGGGTCACCAGCAATCCCGCTGTCACCCTCCTGTCGCTGGCACGCCGATGAGCATCGGTCGCGAACGCCTCACTCATGTCCTTGCCCATCCCCATCCTCTCCGTTGCGCGATGTCCCACCGCGACGCCGATGAAGACCCTAGTCAGCCGAGTACAAGAAGCTCTCGAGAAACCCATAGGCCAATCGCTGAGTATAAGAATTGGAGTACGACTCATGAGCCGCCTCCGAGTCTCCGCTCTGGCAGAATCTGTCGTTCTCGACGCACCAAGATCGCACCATCGCGATGGGGAATGAGCTCAGGGTCGACGCCTTCGCATAACCATCAAATGCCCCTTCGGCTCGAACGAAGATCCCATGACCGCTGCCGTTTCCGTCGGCGTTCCATCGCTCACCATCCCGATATGTGGGATCTCCGAACAGCACCACACCGTCAAGCAGAGTGCGGGCATGCAGCGACAGAGCATTCTTGTCCGCGAGCACATCGCCGATGACGTGAGCACCTTGCGAATAGCCCGCCAGATGGATATTGGTCGACGGGCAGTTGGCTGCCAATGAATTTATCTCGGCCCGAAGAACACCGACGCCTTGCCGTTCGCTCAAGAAGTAGTTGGGGTCGACTAGATTGGGGACGATGGTTGCGGGATACCGCAGTGCCTCCTCGTAGACCGGGAGATTAGGGTCATCCTTCAGCAGTTGCATGACACCCGCAAGTCTCGGCCCGAAACCCCCGGTACCTTGTGCGTAGGTGTACGGCGTCACCCCGGACCCGCTACCCGCGCTCTCTCCCGATCCCCGCACCCCGATGATCGTGACGAATCCACACCGGTCTCCTGATGTGGCGGCCTGCGCGGGACCACCAACTAGGGTGAATACGGCGGCCATCGCCAAGCACGCCGCTCCCGTCGCTCGCCGCGGATGCCGCACTCTCGCCGGCTTGTACGCGAACCCTGCCCGATCGCTATCCACATCTCCCCGCACGTACATGCACCTTTCTCCACTCAAACCACATGAGACCCCGCCCAGTCGGCGCTTGCCCTCGAGGCAGAATCCGAAAAGCCTCGCGAGCCCGAGAGTAGCGAGCGTTCACATTTGCTCGGGAGCGGAATTCGCGCCCCTTGTCATGCTCCGTCTTGACTGATATGGAAGTCGACGAGTCGGTGCCGTCGTGAAGCCGCGTTCGCGCTGGCGCGGAATCGCAGCAGGCAAGCTCGTCATCACCCACGAGCTCGGGGACGGCTGGCCGTTATCGGCGGCTGATACGCGCCCACCGCATCCTCCGCGCGAGACGAGCCCGGCCACGAATCGCGCGGGTCGGGCTCGTGTCGTCTCGAGGATGAGCAAGGACCAGTGCCGCGGCCCTGTCGCCCCACCCCGGCGCGGCACGTTCGCGCGGCACCCGTCGCCCGGCGCGCCGCGTGCGCCCGGCGGGGTGCCCCGGCCCGTCGAAGGCGTGCTCGTACTCGTCGTAGCTCATCGGGCTCTGGACGTCGGGTCGGGGGATCCGGCACGGTAGCGATCGCACGATCGCATCTGACGGGTGCCCTCCACATCCCGCCCTGGCGACGAGCGCCCGGCGCACGTCCCGGCGTCGCCGACCGACCCGACCATCTGCTGACCGTCCGGGCCTGAGCGGACTTCCCCCGTCCCGGGACCGGCCCAGCGCATAGCCTCGGACCAGCGGGCATCCGCAGGAACTGGATCACATGCAGCACAGCCGCCATCCCCTCCGCTCCGCGACGACCCTCCTCCTGGGACTCGCCCTCACCGCCGGTCTCCTCGGCGCCGCCGCTCCGGCGAGCGCGGCCGAGTCTCCCGGCACGACCGACACCACCGGCACGCCCCCGACCTCCGACGCCCGCCTCCGCTTCGGCGTCGCGACCCCGGGCGGCCCCACGGCGGGCGCCGAGCTCGACCAGGTGGCGGCCCTGGTCGGCGAGAGCCCCAGCATCGTGCTCTCCTACGCCGACGGCACGCAGGCGCCCCCGATCGCCGCGCTCGACGCGGTCGCCGCGCGCGGGGCCGAGTCCCTCCTCACCTGGGAGCCGTGGGTCGCCGGATCCGGCGTCGACCAGCCCGCCGTCGCGAACGCGGCCATCGCCCGCGGCGACCACGACGCGTACCTCCGCGACTGGGGCACGCAGCTGGCCCGCTGGGGCGGCCCGGTCTTCCTCCGGTACGCGCACGAGATGAACGGCGACTGGTACCCGTGGGCCGAGGGCGTCAACGGCAACGCGCCGGGCTCGTACGCCGCGGCCTGGCGGCACGTCCACGACGTCGTCGTCGCGCAGGGCGCCACGAACGTGCGGTGGGTGTGGACCCCGAACGTGCCCTACCCCGGATCCACCGACCTCGCGGCCCTCTACCCGGGCGACGCGTACGTCGACGTCGTCGGGCTCGACGGCTACAACTGGGGCACGGGCGTCGCCGGCCACGCGTGGACCGCGCCGGCCGACCTGCTCGCCCCGGGCCTCGCGGAGCTGCGGCGCATCGCGCCGGGGAAGCCGGTCGTCATCGCCGAGACGGCGTCGTCCGAGGTCGGCGGATCCAAGGCCGCCTGGATCCGGGACCTCGTCGCGTACCTGCAGGCGCAGCCCGACGTCCACGCCGTCGTCTGGTTCGACTACGCCAAGGAGGCGGACTGGCGCATCGACAGCTCGGCCGCGTCCGCCGACGCCCTCCGCGACGCGCTGGCGCTCCGCCGCCGCTGACCCCGCGACGCCGTCGGGCAGGCACGGTCGAGCGCCGCGCCGCGAGCGCCGGGCCGTCAGC
>NZ_JAVCVL010000211.1:0-4474 GCF_032917815.1 Clavibacter sp. MX14-G9D
GGGGTCGCGAAGAGAAGCCCGGTGCGGGCCGTGTCGCGGGAGAGCGGACAGCGGGGTGCGGGGCGGCGGGATGCGGGACGGCCGGAGCGTCGGTGGGGATCACGCGCGCAGGGTCGCAGGCGGCCGGTGCGCGCGGAGCCCCGCGGGCGGATCGGGGGAGGGCGTCAGCGCTTGGTGGCCACGAAGGAGACGCCCGTGGCCGTCTGCTGCCACGTGCTGCCGCGCGGGGTGAGGAGCGCGCCGGCGCTCGTGAGGACGCGCAGCCCGCTCTCGTCGTTGGCGCCGGTGATGGTGACCCCGTCGGTCGCGGATCCCATGCTCTCCGACGGGCCGCCGACCTGGTGCAGGTCGACCTGGCGCTCGCCGTCCGGCGTGAGGGTGAGGGTCGCGACGTCGAGCTCGTCGACCCAGGTCGCGTCGAGCGGCGTCCCCGGCGCGGCCAGGAGCTCGAGCGGCGTCGTCGTCAGGGAGACGGGCACCCCGTCGTCGCGGACGATCGAGGCCACGAGCAGCTGCGGGCCCGCACCCGTCTCGAGCTGCACGAGCACGCGGGCGCCGTCGCGCGCCACGTCGAGCGACACGACGCGGCCGGTCGCCGTCCAGCTCACGGCGACGGGGTGGGCGACGCCGTCGGGACCCCAGGCGACGAGGCCGCGGGGATCCGACGCCGGCGTCGACCACACGTACCCCTGCGCGTCGAGCGACGGCGCGACGAGGCCCGGCCGCGTGTCGAGGAGGACCGCGTCGCGGTCGCCGTCGCCGACGCTCCAGACGCCGGACGCGTTCCGCACCGCCGCCTGCTGGCCGTCGGCGCTGAGCGTCGCCGCGTCCGCGCCGAGGGCCGCGACGCGCGTCCCCAGGGTCCCGAGCGGCGCGACCTCGCCGCCGCCGAGGTAGCCGAACGCGCCCTGGGCGAGGACGAGGGGACGCGACTCCGCCTGCGGGTCCTTCACCGGGCCTCGGCCGCCGAGGTCCGGCACCGTGAGCGGCGTGCCGTCGACGAGCACCTGCACGTCGAGCACCGACGGGATGTTCGACAGGCTCTGCCGCAGCTGCAGCTCCATGCGCTGCTGGGTGACGCCGTCCGCGGCGCGCGCCTCCGTCGAGAGGTCCACCTGGGGCGTCCCGCCCGCCGTCGTCACCGCCGACGACGCCAGCCGCGTGCCCTCGGGGAAGGCCGTGACGACCGCGGGCTGGGACAGCCACGGCGACGGCCCCTGGAGGAGCGACTTCACGATGCGCGTGCTGACGCTCTGCGACGCCCGCGTGACGAAGAAGCGGAGATCCGGCACGAGGAACGAGAACGTGGGGTCGAAGAAGTAGAGGGCGTGCGCGCTGAAGATCTCGCGGAAGTAGGTCGACCGCAGCGCGATGCCGTCGGGTGCCCTCTGGATGCGCCACTCGCCGCGCTCCTGCACGAGCTGGAACGAGAGGCGCGTCTCCTGGTCGCTGCCGACCTCCCGGTAGTGGCCCTGCCCGTCGACCGTCGCGATGGTCGTCACCGAGTAGCTGTAGGTGCCGTCGACCTCCTCCGAGGTCGACGCCTGGCCCTCCCAGACCACGACGCTGGCGAACGGGTCCCAGCGGGATGCGAAGTCCGACGCGAGGAACTGGCGCGCCACGCCGTACTGGTCGGCGGAGCTGGTCGCGGCGTCCACGAAGCCCGCGATGACGTCGTCCGGGCCGTCCCCGGCCTGCGGGCCGTCCGGCTGGTAGCTGACCCCGGACTCGTCCGCGATGACGGCGGCGTCGCCCTCGGAGACCGGTCCGCCGGAGGGGATGGAGACGCAGCCGGCCAGGACGACCGCGACGGACGCGACGAGCGCGACGGCGGCCGCGCGGGTCGTCCGGCGTCGGCGGAGGACCGGACGGACGCGCCGGTGCCGCGGATCAGGAGCTGGGGACACGGGCGTCCTCCTCGTGGGCGTCGTCGTTCGCGGGGTCGTCGGGCGGCAGCTGCACGGGCGAGCCCTCGAGGGGCACGTCGGGGCGGCGCGGGAGGGTCAGGCGGAAGCAGGACCCCTCGCCGGGGCGCGACCAGAGCTGCAGCCAGCCGTGGTGCAGGTTCGTGTCCTCGAGCGAGATCGCGAGCCCGAGGCCGGTCCCACCCGTGGTGCGCTGGCGGGAGGGGTCCGCGCGCCAGAACCGGTCGAAGACGCGGCCCATCTCCTCGTGCGTCATGCCGACGCCGTAGTCGCGCACGGCGAGCGCGACGGCGTCGCGGTCGCTGTCCACCGTGATGACGATGGGCCGCCCCTCTCCGTGGTCGAGCGCGTTGCCGACCAGGTTCGTGACGATGCGGCGCACGCGACGCGCGTCCATCTCGGCGTCGAAGTAGCCGCCCGGGGCGACCAGCCGGAGCTCGGACCCCTTCTGCGCGGCGAGGCCCTCGAACTCCTCGATGCTGTCCTCCACGAGCCGCACGAGGTTCGTGGGCTCGGTCACGAGGTCGACGGCGCCCGCGTCGAACCGGCTGATCTCCAGCAGGTCCGCGAGGAGGGTCTCGAACCGCTCAACCTGGGTGTGCAGGAGCTCGGCGCTGCGGGCCGCGGGCGGGCTGAAGTCCTCGCGCAGGTCGTAGAGCACGCCGCCCGCGAGCCGGATGGTGGTGAGCGGCGTGCGCAGCTCGTGCGAGACGTCCGAGACGAAGCGCTGCTGCAGCTGCGAGAGGTCGGCGAGCTGCGTGATCTGCGACTGCAGCGAGTCGGCCATGCCGTTGAACGACCGGGCGAGGGTCGCGATCACGTCCTCCCCCTTCACGGGGAGCCGCTCCTCGAGCTGACCGGCCGCGAGCTTCTGGCTCGTGTCGGCCGCCACGCGGATGGGCGCCACGACCAGGCGCACGACGAGCCAGGCGATCGCGCCGATGAGCACCACGAGGAGGAGGAACGCGAGGAGGATCGTGCCGGCGACGAAGTCGAGGGTCTGCTGGATGTCGCCCAGGTCGTAGACGAGGTAGAGCTCGTAGCGCCCGGCCGAGGGGATGTCGATGCTCGAGCCGACGACGATGCCCGGGCTGGTGGCGCCCTGGTCGCCCACCGGGATCGCCACGGACTGCCACTGCTGCGTGCCCGTGCCCTCGCCGACCGCGCGGCGGAGGTCGGCGCTCAGGAGGCTGTCGACGTAGTCGGCGGTGGACGCGTTCTGCAGGACGTTGCGCGCCTCGGTGCCGGGCGTCCGGCGGAAGGCGAAGTCGGAGAGGTTGATGGCGCTGCCGCGGAGCTCGTCGAAGACCTGGGTGCGCAGCTGCTCCAGCTCCGTCTGGTCGGAGGCGTCCGAGGAGGTGAACTGCTCCTGCATCCGGCCGGTGGCGCTGTTGGACTGCTGGAGGACGGTGTCGAGCCGCTGGCGGAAGAGGTCGCTCGAGATGCTCTGCGTCATGAGCACGCCGATGAGGAGGACGGTGACGCCGGAGAGCGCGACCGTGATGAGCACGGTGCGGAACTGGAGCGACACCGACCAGATCCGGACGAGGCGGCGCGGCCACGACCTCCAGTCGACGAGCCACGCGGGCAGGGGGCGCATCGGGCTAGGCCGCGGCCCCCGCGCGGTAGCCGACGCCGCGCACGGTCATGACGATGCGCGGGTTGTCCGGGTCGTCCTCGACCTTCGCCCGGAGGCGCTGCACGTGCACGTTGACGAGGCGCGTGTCCGCCTTGTACTGGTAGCCCCACACCTGCTCGAGGAGCATCTCGCGGGTGAACACCTGCTGCGGGCGGCTCGCCAGCGCGTGCAGGAGGTCGAACTCGAGGGGCGTGAGGTTGATCCGCTCCTCGCCGCGCCGGACCTCGTGGCCCTCGACGTCGACCACGAGGTCGCCGACCTGGAGCAGGCCGGGCGACGCGGCGGACGCGGGGCGCAGGCGCGTGCGGATGCGCGCGACGAGCTCCTTGGGGTTGAACGGCTTGACGATGTAGTCGTCCGCGCCGGACTCGAGGCCCTTCACGACGTCGGCCGTGTCGGACTTCGCCGTGAGCATGATGATGGGCACGCCCGACTCGGCGCGGATGAGGTCGCACACCTGGATGCCGTCGAGCCCCGGGAGCATGAGGTCGAGCAGGACCAGGTCCGGCTTACCCTCGTGGAACGCGGCGAGCGCCTGGCCGCCGTCCCCGCAGAAGGAGGGCTCGAAGCCCTCGGTGCGCAGGACGATGCCGATCATCTCGGCGAGCGCGGTGTCGTCGTCGACCACCAGTATCCGTGCTGTCATGAAACCGTGTTCCCCGTCCTCGGAACCCCCAGGGTAGCCGGTGGATCCGCGGGGACGGCCGGGCGCGCGGACACCGGCCCGCGCCGTGACTCCGCCGGACGCCTGTGGGAGGCTGGGGCACTGTGACCGATGACCAGAGCTGGCAGGCCCCGGGCGGCGCACCGTCCGGTCCGGGCGGATCCCCGGACCCCGCACGACGCGACGCGGATGCGGGGCGCGGCGCCCCTCCGGCCGGTCCCCCGGCCGCCGGCGCCCCTCCGGCCG
>NZ_JAVCVL010000212.1:0-4470 GCF_032917815.1 Clavibacter sp. MX14-G9D
GGGCGGCCGCACGCGCGCGCGGGATCTGCGCGGCGGCCAGGCCCACGAGCGGCGCGGCCCAGAACAGGCGGCCGCGGATCCCGGCGGTCGGCAGCGCGAGCCGGAACCCGGGATCGAGGTACACGGCGTGCGCGGGCTCGAGGCGGGCGACGGCGCGCACCAGCACGGATCCGCCCAGCGAGTGCCCGACGACCGCGTCGAGGCTGCGCGGCAGGGACTCCGCCAGGTCGTCGGCCATCTCCTCGACGCCGTAGGACCCGGCGCGGTCGCTCCGGCCGTGCCCGCGGAGGTCGATCGCGGTGACGGTGAACCGCCCGGTCGCCACGAGCCGGTCGACGACGGGGGCCCAGGTGGCGCCGTCCGCGCCGAGCCCGTGCACCAGGCCGACGTGGCGGGGACCGGACCCGGTGGTGACGCGGTGCAGCTGCATGGGTCCAGTGTCCTCCCGGCGCGGCGCCCGCGCGGCCGGATGACGACGGCCCCGCATCCAGGGGAGGATGCGGGGCCGTCAGGTCGAGCGGGTCGTGCGGGTGCGGCGCTACAGCGTCGCGGCCGCCGGGTCCCAGTCCTCGGCGAGCGGCGTCGGCTTCTCGACCGTGGACGCGACCTGCACGACCTCGCGGCTCTCGGCCGCGTCGCGGATCGCGAGCAGCACGTCGAGGACGTGCGCCGCGACCTCGCCGGACGCGCGCACCGGGTCGCCGCCGCGGATGCTGCGCGCCAGGTCCAGCACGCCGGAGCCCCGGCCGTACGTGGATCCGGCCGCCGCCAGCGTCTCGGGCTCCTCCTGGCCGAAGCGCCACAGCTGGCTCTCGCCGTCGAACATGTTCGGGTCGGGGAGCACGATGGTGCCCTCGCTGCCCGAGATCTCGACGAAGCCGGCCCGCGGCAGCGCGTTCTGGAAGCTGAACGTGGACTGCGCCGACTGGCCCCCCGCGAACGAGATGAGCGCCGCGTGGTGCGTGGGCACCTCCACCGGGAAGTCGGTGCCCGCGCGCGGGCCGCTGCCGATGGTGCGGGTGGTGCGCGACGTCGAGGACACCGCGCTCACCTTCTCGGCCGCGCCGAACGCGTGCACCAGCGTCGTCACGTAGTACGGGCCCATGTCGAAGAGGGGCCCGGCGCCGTGCGCGAACAGGAACTCGGGGTTCGGGTGCCAGGCGTCGGGGCCGGGCACGTGGAAGATCGTCGTCGCCGTGAGCGGCTCGCCGATGTCGCCGCGGGCGATGGACCGCATGGCGCTCTGGATCCCCGCGCCGAGCACGGTGTCCGGGGCGCACGCGACCTGCACGCCGGCCGCGCGGGCCGCCTCGAGCAGATCCGCGCCCGAGGCGTGGTCGAGGGCCAGCGGCTTCTCGCTCCAGACGTTCTTGCCGGCGGCGACGATGCGGCGGCCGACCTCGGCGTGGGTGGCGGGCAGCGTGAGGTTGACGACGATCTCGATCTCGTCGATCGCGAGCAGCTCCTCGACGGTGCCGTGTCCCGGCACGCCGTGCTCCTCGGCGCGCGAGCGCGCCCGGTCGAGGTCGATGTCGGCGACGAACAGGACCTTGAGGTCCGGGAACGCCGTCATGTTCTCCAGGTAGGTGCCCGAGATGACGCCCGCGCCGATGACGCCGACGCCGACGCGGCCGGTGCCGCGGCTCACTTGTCGTTCTCCTGCAGCCAGGCGTACGACGCCGCGATGCCGTCGAACACGTCGTGCTCGTAGTCGTCGAACTCCACGACGCGCAGCGCGTGCGGCGCGGCGGCCAGCACGGCGGCGACGTCGACGTCGCCCTGGCCGGCGGGGAGCTGCAGCTTGAACGCCTGCGCGAGCTCCGCCGGGACCTCGAGCGCGGACTCGGCGCTCGGGAGCACCTTCGCGATCGCCTCGGAGATCCTGCCGTCCTTCACGTGCAGGAACTGCACGCGGTCGCCGAGCGAGCGGAGGAGCGCGGGCGTGTCCATGCCGCCGACGGTCGACCAGAACGTGTCGAGCTCGAGGACGACCTCGGCGTTCAGGCGCTCGACGAACAGCTCGTAGACGGGGCGCCCGTCGACCTTGTTCGCGAACTCCCACTGGTGGTTGTGGTACCCGAAGGCGAGCCCGCGCGCGGCGGCCTGCGCCTGCAGGTCGTTGACCCGGTCGGCGATGCGGTGCGCGTCGTCGGCGGTCTGCCAGCGCTCCGAGGGGATGAACGGGTCGATGACGGTGCGGATCCCGAGCTTCGCGGCGGCGTCGAAGGTGCGGGCGGCCTGGTCGTCGTCGCCGTCGATGACGGGCGCGTGGCCGGAGGGCGCGGTGACGCCGGACGCGGCGAAGGCCGCGGCGAACTCGTCGGCGCGCTCGACGAACGCGTACGGCTCGACCTGCGTGTAGCCGATCGCGGCCACGCGGGCGACGGCGCCCTGGAGGTCCGCGGAGACAGCGTCGCGGACCGTGTAGAGCTGGACGGAGGGGGCGGTCATGGTCGCTCCTTTCAGGAGGGGACTGGTGGCCCGACGGCCGTCGTCCGCTCCCGCCGTCCGTGGACGACCTGAGCGACGATGCCCGCAGGGTGGTCGGCGCGAGAGGCGCCGTCGTCAAACCTACCGCCGGTCGGGCGTCGGATCCCAGTGCCGCGGCGACGCATCCGGTCATGGATCCCGCCGAGCCCCCGATGCGACGGGAGCCGCCCCTCCCCCGCCCGGCGTGGCGGACCCCCGGGGGCGGCGGTATCCTCCCTCTCACAGCACGGAGCACGTCAGCGGGCGGCCAGGTGCGCGGCCGTCGTCGGGGCGGCCCCCGACGTCGAACGGAGGTCCCGTGACCGAGCTGGTGCGCCACCGCGTCCGGACCCGCCGGGCGGACGAGGCCGAGCGGACCCTCCGCGAGCTGTACGGCCACGTCGAGCTGGCGGGGGACGACTTCGGCTACGCCGAGGACATGGTGGCCGAGCCCCGGTTCGCGCTCGGCTCCGTGGTGTTCGACGGCACGTTCCAATGCGTTGCGGAGAGCCGCGCCATCACCGTCACGTGCGCCCCCGCGGCCGGCTACGCCTGGGAGTCCGGGCGCGAGTCCGGCGAGCTCTCCCGCGCCCCCGCGCTCTTCCAGCCGGGCACGCGCCTGACCGCCCGCGTCGACCACGTGCGCGCCCGCACCCTGGTCCTCGATCCCGTCGAGCTCGAGCGCCTCGCCCGCGTGACGTACGCGGATGACCGGCTGCGGCTGCGCTTCGACGACCCGCACCCGGTCAGCGACGAGACGGCGCGCCTGTGGCTGCGCACGTACGACGCCGCCGCGTCCCTCTCGGCGTCGTTCGACAGCGCATCCCTGCGCGCCGAGGCGCTCCGGCTCCTCTCCGTCGCCACGCTCGAGGCGTTCCGTCTCACGGGCGACCGCGTCCGGCGGCACGAGACCGTGGCGGCCCTGCGCACCGCGTACCACCGCGCGACGGGGTTCCTCGACGACCACGCCTCCCTGCCGGTGACCCCGGCGGACGCCGCCGAGGCCGCCGGGGTCAGCGTGCGGGACCTCGAGCGCGCCTTCGCCGCGCACGGGGTCGACGGCGTGACCCCCGGCCGGTACCTCCGCCGGACGCGGCTGGCCGCGGCGCACATGGACCTCGTCGACGCGGACCCCACGCGGGGGCCGGGCGTCACCGACATCGCGTTGCGGTGGGGCTTCCCCCACGTCGGGCGCTTCGCCCGGCACTACCGGGACGCGTACGGCGTCGATCCCGCGGTCACGCTGCACCGCTAGCCGTCGGCTCCCGGTGCGCGCTCCGAGCGACCGCCCGTCCCGGACCACCCGTCCCGGACCGCCCTTCCCGGACCGTCGACCGGGTGCCAGGCTGGCAGCACCGCTCGACGACGAGGAGGAGCAGCCGTGAGGATCCACCGCACGATCACCGTGTTCGACGCCCCCGACCTGGCCGCGGAGAGCGCCTTCTGGGCCGGCCTCCTCGGCGGGGAGGTCGACGCGGAGGACGACTGGCACAGCGTCCGCGTCGACGGCGAGTGGCGCCTCGCGTTCCAGCTCGCGCCCGACTTCGTCCCGCCGACGTGGCCGGGCGAGGGCCCCCGCCAGCAGATGCAGATGCACCTCGACCTCTACGTGGACGACCTCGACGCGGGCCGCGAGCGCGTGCTCGCCCTGGGCGGGCGCCTGCTGCAGCCCGCCGAGGACCCGACGGCCGCCGATCGCTTCGACGTGTACGCGGATCCCGCGGGCCACCCGTTCTGCCTCTGCGTCTCGGGCGGGGACGCCACCGCCTGAGCGGCGGACCGCGGCCCGAGGCCGATCCGGGCCGGCTGCCGTCCCTAGGCCGGCTGCTGCCGCGGACGCGCGCGGGTGGACCGACGTCCGACGCGCACCGCGACGACGATGCCGAGGACCGGCGCCACGAACGCGGCGACCAGGGCGACCGTCATGCCGGCGACCGCCGCGATCCCGAGCGCCGCGCCCATCAGGAGGAGGCCGCGCAGGGCTGGACCGCCGGGCAGCAC
>NZ_JAVCVL010000213.1:0-4458 GCF_032917815.1 Clavibacter sp. MX14-G9D
CGCGCGGGCGGGGGGCTGGGGGGCGCCGCGGTCGGAGGCGGCGGCGCCGGCGGCGAGGCCGCCCAGCGCGAGCGCCGCGGCGAGGGCGCCGGCGGCGAGGCGGCGGATCACGAGAGCCCCCACCACGCCGAGAGCGTCACGCTGAGGTTGACGGTGTGCCAGATCCCGAGCACGAGGCCGCTCGCGATGAGCAGGCGCAGCTGGGTCGTGTAGTCGGGCCGGGGCGCGAAGTTGCGGTCGTCGCGCAGCCGGCGCCGCTGGCCGACGACGTCGAGGCCGTAGGCGACGACGAGCAGGAGCGGGGTCGCGACGTAGCCCAGCAGCGGGATCCACCAGGCGCCCTCCTGCACGATCGGCAGGGCGACCGGGCCGAACGTCACGGGCACGCTCGCGAGCAGCGCCGCGCACACGGCGAGGACGAGGCTGACGGCGAGGAGCGCGTACCCGGCGATGAGCGGGACGGGGTCGGCCGTGCCCCGCCGGGGGCGGGTCGTCGACGGTCGAACGGCCATCGTCCTGCCTCTCGTCGTCGCCGCGGTCCTGTCGGGGGAACGCGCGACAGCGTTTCCAGTATGGGAGGAATCCGGGTCCGGGCCCAAACGGTCGCAGGACGCGGACCGGCCGCATCCGCGGGGGAGCGGATGCGGCCGGTCGACGGGGAGCGTCGGCGAGGGGTGCGCGGGAGCCGCGCGGAGCCGCGGGTCAGACCGCCGCGAGCCCCAGCGCCGCGAGGGCGCCGAACGCGACGCCCCACACGACGATCGCGATCGTCTCCCACAGGAGCACCGCGCGGGGGCGGGCGCCGAAGGAGACCATGGCGGCCGACGTGAAGTGCGTCGGCAGCAGGATCGGCCCGAGGAGGCTGACGCCCGGCACCCCGTAGCGGTCGAAGGTGCGCCGCACCTTCGCGCGGCGGGGCGTCTCCTCCTTCGCGCTGTCGCGGGTGAGGCGGGTGCGGGTCCGCGAGGCGACCAGCACGATGAGCGCGACCACGGCGGCGTTCCCGACCACGGCCGCGAGCACCGCGACCACGACGTGCTGGCCGCTGAGCACGCCCAGCACCGCCGCGAGCTCGACCTCGAGGAACGGGATCATCGCGGTCACCATGACCCCGAACCACCGGAGCACCTCGGGGAGGCCGGCCGTGAAGTCCTGCAGCGCCTCGATCATCCCTTCAGCGCCTCCTTCAGCTTCACGCGCGATCCGGTGCGGAGCAGCGAGTTGCTGTAGATGCGGGACCCGAGGGCGACCACCACGAGGGTCGTGGCGATGAGGACGACGAGCGACAGGATCGGCTCCCACCACTGCGCCTCGCCGAGGAACAGCCGCATCGGCATGCCCACGGGGGCGGAGAACGGCACGTACGACATGACCGTCATCACCACGGGGTTGTCGTTGAAGAAGATGACCGCGAAGTACGGGATCATCACGAGGTAGGTGACGGGGGCCGTGACGGCGCCCACGTCCTCCTGGCGGGACACGAGCGACGCGGCGGCCGCGAACAGCGACGCGAGCAGCACGAACCCGAACAGGAAGAACACGACGAACCACAGCACGGCCGGGCCGACGAGCGCGAGGAGCGCCGTCTGGTCGGTCACGAGGAGGCCGACGCCGGTCATCAGGGCGATGAGCGCGATCTGCGTGAACGCGAGGATGCTGTTGCCGAGCACCTTGCCCGCGAGCAGCGCCCGCACGGGGATGGTCGACATGAGCAGCTCCACCACGCGGGTCTGCTTCTCCTCCACGACGCTCTGGGCGATGATCTGCCCGAACGTGAGCGCCGAGATGAAGAACACGAGCCCGAACGCGATGGCCACCAGGTACGCGATGGCGGGGTTGGTGGTCGGCTCGTCGAGGAGCTCGACGCGCGGGGTCTCGGTGAGGGCGCTGACGACGCCGTCGGGGGCGGACTCGTCGCCGATCACGAGCACGCCCGCGTCGTCGGCGGCCTGGTCGTCGGGGACGACCGCGGCCTCCACGTCGCCGTCGCGCACCATGCTCCGCGCGTCCTCGACGCTGTCGGCGGGCACGCCCTCGAGCGACGGCGCGGCGGACACGGCCTGCTGGGCGGTGCCGACGACCGCGACGCGCGTCCGGTCCTCGTCCCCGCCGGCGTTCGCGACGAGGAAGCCGCTGACGACGATGGAGACGAGGATCCCGAGGAGCAGGATCGCGGTGCTGATGAGGAACGACTTGCTGCGCAGGCGCATGCGCACCTCGCGGCCCGTCACGAGCATCGTGGACTGGGCGAAGGACGGGACGGCGCTCCGGCCGGTCGTGCGTGCGGTGCTCACTGCACCACCTCCTGGAAGATCTCGCTGAGGGTCGGACGCCGGCGGGAGAAGCCCGTGACGGATCCGCGGGACACGGCCTCGGCGAGCACCCGCTGGCGGGCGTCCTCGTCGGCCTCGAAGAGCACGTAGCCGCCGTCGAACTCGACGACCTCGACGCCGGGCACGTCGCGCACCCAGCCGCCGTCGCCGTCGATGACGAGCTCCGTGAGGGGGCGGCTGTGCTGGTCGCGCAGCTCCTCGCGGTCGCCCGACGCGCGGATCCGGCCCTCGGCGATGACGACCACGTCGTCGCAGAGGCGCTCCACGATGTCGAGCTGGTGCGAGCTGAAGAGCACGGGCACGCCCTGCGCGGCCCGCTCGGTGAGGACCCCGAGGACCGTCTCGACGGCGATCGGGTCGAGGCCGGAGAACGGCTCGTCGAGCACCAGCACCTCGGGGTCGTGCACGAGGCTCGCCGCGATCTGCGCGCGCTGCTGGTTGCCGAGGGAGAGCGACTCGATCGCGTCGTCCCGGCGCTCGCCGAGGCTGAGCCGCTCGAGCAGGCGCTCGGTGCTGGCGGTCGCGTCGGCGGCGCTCATGCCGTGCAGGCGGCCGAGGTAGACGATCTGCTCCTGCAGCTTCATCTTCGGGTAGAGCCCGCGCTCCTCGGGCATGTAGCCGAAGGTGCGGCGGCTCGTGGTGCCGAGGTCGCGGCCGTTCAGCGACACGGTGCCGGAGTCGGCGGTCAGCACGCCGAGCATGATCCGCATGGTGGTGGTCTTGCCGGCGCCGTTGCCGCCGACGAAGCCGGTGAGCCTCCCCGGCTTCACGGTGAAGGACACGTCGTCGAGGACGCGGCGGTCCCCGAACGATCGTGTGACGTTGTGGACTTCGAGCACGGAGGGCCTCCTCGGTGGGCGTGGGTGATCCGTGCTGCTCACGCTAGGAGGGGAGGGGCGCCGGGCGAGTCCGCCGTCCGGGGGAACCCCGTGGGGGAGGGGCGGCGCGGCTCCTCGGGGCCGTCCTCCCCAGGACGACGGCGACGCCGCCGCGCGCGGTGGGCTCGCGGCGACACGGATCCGGCGGTCGAACGGGGCATCCTCCGGGCATGACGACGACCAGGCCTCTCCCCGACGACTACGGAGAGGTGCTCGCGGAGCTGTCGGCGCATGTGCGGAGGGCGCGAGGCCGGACGCAGCTCCGGGCCAACGTGGAGCTCGTCCAGCTCTACCACGCGATCGGCCGCACCCTGCTCGCGCGGCAGCGGACGGACGCCTGGGGATCGGGTGTCCTCGACCGCGTCGCGCAGGACCTCCGGGCGGAGTTCCCGAGCATGACGGGGCTCTCGCGCACGAACCTCAAGTACATGCGCGCTTTCGCTCGCGCCTGGCCGCACGGTGAGGCGGGGCCAGAAGGTCAACGCGCTGTTGACCTTCTGCCGGGGGGTCACATCACGGTCCTGCTCGGCAAGCTCCCGGACGGGGAGGCACGCGACCGGTACGCGGCCGTCGCCGTGGCACAGGGGTGGTCTCGGAACGTGCTCGTGAACCGGATCATGAGCCGGTCCCTCGAGCGCACGGGAGCACCTCCATGCAACTTCGACGCGCACCTGGCGCCCGAGGACTCCGATCTCGCACGTGAGCTCGGACGCGACCCCTATGTCTTCGACTTCCTGGAGGTCGGTGGGACGCTCAGCGAGCGTGCCATGGAGCAGGCTCTGATCGACCGCCTCGCGGACACCCTGCGTGAGCTCGGCTCGGGTTTCGCCTTCGTCGGCCGCCAGGTGCGCTTCACGGTCGACGACGCGGACGCGCTCGTCGACCTGCTGTTCTTCCACATCGCCTCCTAGCGGGTGATCCGGCACGCCCCTCCTGTGACGGGGGCTCCGGTGCGGGCGAATGGGGCGCGGACGCGCACGCCCCCGGAGGCATGGCGCTCATAGGGTCGGACCATGCGCATCCTCACTGTCGTCCAGGCCGTCGCCGACGGCACCGCCGCCGCGGGTCTCGTCCTGTTCGCGCTGCTCGCCACGGACCGGGGCAGCGCGCCGCTCGCGCTCGCCGGGCTCGCCCTCCTGGCGCTGTCGGCCGCCGTGCGCGTGTCCGCCCTCGTCGTCGCACGGCGCCGCCTGGCACGGGTCCCGCAGGGGCCGGGCGCCGGACGCGGCTGGGTCGTGGGGCTCTGG
>NZ_JAVCVL010000214.1:0-4442 GCF_032917815.1 Clavibacter sp. MX14-G9D
GACCGCGCCGGCGCGGTCGCGCTGCACCGCGCCTCCGGACCGCTCGACGCGCGCGACCGGGACGCCGCGGAGGAGATCGCCCTGCACGCGCGCATCGCGCTCGCCGCATGGGACGCCGCCGAGGAGCTCGAGCGCGGCCTCGCGTCCCGGACGCTCATCGGCCAGGCGCAGGGCATCCTCATGGAGCGCTTCTCGCTCGACGCCGAACGCGCGTTCCAGGTGCTCCGCCGCTACTCGCAGGACGGCAACGTGAAGCTCGTCGAGGTCGCGCGCCGGGTCGTGCAGACGGGCGCGCTGCCGACCGTCTGACCGGTCGGGCGGCCCGAGTCACGCCGCCCGCCGTGCAGGGACCGCGCCGCACGGGCGCGCTGCGCGTCCCGCCCTACGCGGACCGCCGGGCGACCCCGCTCGGGTGGATGGGCGACACCGCCGCGAGCGGCGCGACCTCCGGCAGGGCGGCCGGCTCGCCGCGGGTCAGCTCGGTGCGCAGCTGGCCGAGGATCCGCGCGAGCAGCCGCGAGACCTGCATCTGCGTCACGCCCAGCTCGGCCGCGATCTCGCTCTGGCTGCACTCGTCGACGAAGCGCAGGTGCAGGATCCGCCGGTCGCGGTCGCTGAGGATCCCGCGCGCCGCGTCCAGCAGCAGGGTGCGCTCGGCGCGCACGTAGCCCGGGTCCTCCGCCCCGAGGGTGTCGGCGAGCGACGTGCCCTCCTCCTCCTGCACGGTGAAGTCGAGCGACACGGGCCGCAGGCTCGTGTGGGCGGCCAGCGCCTCGACGACGGCCTCCCGCGGGTGGCCGGTGTGCGTCGCGAGCTCCTGGTCGGTCGGGGTGCGGCCGAGGCGCTGGGTGAGCGCGGGCACCACGGCCAGCAGGGCGTGCCGCAGCTCCTGGACCTGGCGCGGCGGCCGCACGACCCAGCCGTTGTCGCGCAGGTGCCGCTTGATCTCACCGGAGATCGTCGGGATCGCGAACGACACGAACGGCGCGCCGAACCCCGGGTCGTAGCGGCGCGCGGCCTTGACGAGCCCGAGGTACCCGACCTGGCGGAGGTCGCTCCAGTCGTGCGCGCGGCCCGAGTGCTGGCGGGCGATCCGGTCGGCGAGCTCGAGGTGGTCGAGCACGATCCGCTCGTGGAGGCGCCGGCGCTCCGCGTCCCCCGCGGGGCCCTCCGCGGCGGCCGCGGCCCGCTCGAAGCGGTCCTGCGTCACCCGGCGCTTCTCGTCCCGGACGGCGGCGAGCCCCGTCGGCGGCTCCGCCGTGCGGGAGAGGGCGACCGGCGGGCGGACGGCCGGGGCGGTGCCGTGGGCGGCCCGGCCGAGGGGCACGGGCGGGACGGCGGCGCGGGCGCGGGAGCGCAGCGTTTCGGTCACTGGGGACCCTCCGGACGAGACGGATGCGGCACGCTGCTTGACCGCTCCTCCAGAGAAGCACTGCTTCTCCGAGGTGCCTAGGTCGGGGGAGCACTTCTCCTCCTGCTTCTCCTGCTCCTCCGTCGCCCCGGGCGTGTCGGCGTGCGCGGGCATGCGGATCCGCGGGGTGCGGCGCCCCCGGGCGGGGGCGTCACCGGACCGCCGGTAGGCTCGGTCCCCGTTCCCCGCCGCCAACCCGATCGAACGGACGCCCCATGAGCCTGTTCCGCACGAAGAGCATCGAGTCGTCGCTCGCCGACGCCGCGGGAGGCGAGCGCAGCCTCACGCGCTCCCTCGGCACCTGGGACCTCATGCTGATGGGCGTGGCGGTCGCGGTCGGCGCCGGCATCTTCTCCGTCGGCGCGAAGGCCGCCGGGAACTACGCCGGTCCGTCGGTCACGCTCGCGTTCGTGCTCGCCGCGGTCACGTGCGGCCTCGCCATCATGTGCTACGCCGAGTTCGCCTCCGCCGTGCCCGTGGCGGGCAGCGCGTACACGTTCACCTACGCCACCATGGGCGAGCTGCTCGCCTGGATCATCGGCTGGGACCTCATCCTCGAGATGCTCACCGCGGCGGCCGTCATCGCCAAGTACTGGGGCATCTACCTCGAGTCGGCTCTGCAGCTCGCCGGGCTCGACATCCCCTCCACCATCACCGTGTTCGGCCTCGGCATCAGCTGGGGCGCCGTGCTCATCACCGCCGTCTTCACCGTGCTGCTCGTGCTCGGCACCAAGCTCTCCAGCCGGGTCTCGAGCGTCTTCACCGTGCTCAAGGTCGCGGTCGTCCTGTTCGTCATCGTCGTCGGCGCGTTCTACGTGAAGGCGGAGAACTACTCGCCCTTCATCCCGCCGCAGCGTCCCGCCGAGGGCGCCTCCGCGGACGTGTGGACCCAGTCCCTCTTCTCCTGGGCGAGCGGGCAGGAGCCCACGCAGTACGGCCTCTACGGCCTGCTCGCCGGCGCCTCGCTCGTCTTCTTCGCCTTCATCGGCTTCGACGTCGTCGCCACCAGCGCCGAGGAGGTGAAGGACCCGCAGCGCACCCTCCCGCGCGGCATCTTCGCCGGCCTCGCGGTCGTCACGGTCCTCTACGTGCTGGTGACCCTCGTGCTCACCGGCATGGTGCCGTACACCGTGCTCGCCGACGCGGAGGACCCGTCGCTCACCACCGCCTTCACCGCCGTGGGCGCCGGATGGGCGGCGCAGGTCATCTCCATCGGAACGCTCCTCGGCCTCACCACCGTGCTCATGGTGCTGCTGCTCGGCCTCGCCCGCGTCGTCTTCGCGATGAGCCGCGACGGGCTGCTGCCCCGCGGCCTCAGCCGCACGAGCGCCAAGCGCCGCACGCCCGTGCGGGTGCAGATCATCGCGGGCGTCGTCGTCGCGGCCCTCGCCGGCTTCACCGACGTGGGCGTGCTGGAGGAGATGATCAACATCGGCACGCTGTCCGCGTTCGTGCTCGTGAGCATCGGCGTGATCGTGCTGCGCCGCAAGCGCCCCGACATCCACGCGTCCTTCCGGGTGCCCTTCATGCCGTGGCTGCCGATCCTCTCCGCGGTGCTCTGCATCTGGCTGATGCTGAACCTCACGACCCTCACCTGGGTCCGGTTCCTCGTGTGGCTCGCGCTCGGCTTCGCGGTCTACTTCCTGTACGGACGCCGCCACTCGGTGCTCGGCCAGGAGGAGGCGCGCCTCCGGGCGGGCGGAGACCCCGCGCCCGAGCTGCCCTCGGCGTCCACGCCGCGGGACTGAGGCCCGGCCGGCGAGGTCGGCCCTGCGCATGGGGCCGGTCCGGCGCTGGGGTTCGTCCCGCGTCGGTCCGGCCCCGGGCCCGGTCGGGCGCCGGGACCCGCGATCCGCGTCAGGTCTGGCAGCGCGGGCACCAGTAGGTGACCCGGTCCTGCGCGCCCATGCCGGGGCGCACGGGATCGCCGAGCTGGCCCTGCTGGATGCGCGTGCCGCACCGCAGGCACGGCTTGCCCGTGCGGCCGTAGACCCAGTCGGTGCGGCCGCGGCGCAGGTCGCCCGTGGTGGTGCGCTCGATGCGGTCGCGGTTGGCGCGCATGGTGCGGCGGGCGAGCGCGACCATGGCGGGCAGGTCCGGTACCTCGCGCACGGGACGCGTGGGCAGCACGCCGCGCAGGAAGCAGAGCTCGGCGCGGTAGACGTTGCCGATGCCGGCCGCGTTCCGCTGGTCGAGCAGCGCGAGGCCGATGGCGCGGTCGGGCTGGGCCGAGATCCGGCGCACGACCTCCTCGGCCTGCGCGTCGTCCCAGCCGGGCCCGAGGATGTCCGGCCCGAGGTGCCCCACGACCGTGTGCTCCTGGTCGCGCGGGATCACCTCCAGCACCCCGAGCGCGAACCCCACCGTCACCCGCTCCGCCGTCTCGAGCACCACCCGCGCCTCGAACGCCGGCCGGCGCCACGCGGTGCCGTGCTGGTAGATGTGCCAGGACCCCTCCATCTTGAGGTGGCTGTGGACGGTCAGGTCGCCGATGCGGTGCAGGATGTGCTTCCCCACGCTCACGACCTCGTCGACCTCCTGGCCGACGAGGTCGAGCGTCGCGAAGGCCGGCACGCGGAAGTCGGTGCGCGTCAGCACCTGCCCCCCGATCGCCTCCTGCAGGTGGGCGGCGGTCCGGTAGACCGTGTCGCCCTCAGGCACGCGCTGCCCCCGTCACGAGCGCATCCGGAGCCCGCGCGGCGTGGCGGAGAACCCGTGCTCCTGCAGCGCCGTGCCGAGCGGCGTGCCGAGGATGAAGGCGCCGTTGACCTTCTCGATGGCGAGCTTCGCGACCCCGCCGCGCCGCACGATCTGGCCGAGCGACTCCGCGGCGGCGCGGAGCACGGCCTCGTCGTCGTCGAACAGCAGCATGGTCTTGCCGCCGCGCTCGACGTAGAGCACCAGCTCGCCGTCCACCAGCACCACGAGCGCCCCGGCCTTGCGTCCCGCGCGGTGGCCGGTGGGCCGCTCGCCGCGCGCGTCGACGCTCCCGGCGGCGGCGACCGCGGTCGCGCTCGCGGTCGTCCCCGAG
>NZ_JAVCVL010000215.1:0-4438 GCF_032917815.1 Clavibacter sp. MX14-G9D
CGACCGCCGACGGCCGCGGCGAGCCCGGGGAGCCCGCGGCCGTGCCGGTCGAGGCCGCCGCGCCGCTCGCGGACGGCGCCGCCCCCGCATCCCCCACCCCATCCGCCCGCACGTGAGGAACCGCACATGACCCCAGCACCCCTCCGCATCGGCCTCGTCGGGGCCGGCGGCATCAGCGCATCGCACCTGCCCCACCTCCTCGCCCTCGGCGCGCAGGTCTACGTGCACTCCGAGGTGGGCGCGGCCGAGGCCGTCGCCCGGCACGGCGGCGGGACCGTGGTCGACACCCTCGACGAGCTGCTCGACCTCGTGGACGTGGTCGACGTGGTCACGCCCACCTGGACCCACGCCGCCATCGTCCGCCGCGCGCTCGAGGCGGGCAAGGACGTCATCAGCGAGAAGCCGCTCGCCCGCACCGACGCCGACGCCGAGGAGCTCGTGGCGCTCGCCGCCCGGCTCGGCCGCCGCCTGCACCCGGCGCACGTGGTGCGGTTCTTCCCCGAGTACGTGCGGCTCAAGGAGGCCGTCGACCAGGGGCTCCTCGGCGACCTGGCGGTGCTGCGCTTCTCGCGCGCCGGCGCCTTCCCGACCCGCACGCCCTGGTTCGCCGACCGCGCGCTCTCGGGCGGCATCATCATGGACCAGATGATCCACGACCTCGACATCGCCCGGTGGGTCGCCGGCGAGGTCGTCCGGGTCTCGGCCGTGTCGACCCGCGCGGGCGACGCCGAGCACCCGATCGAGGCCGCGCACGTCCTGCTCACGCACGCGTCCGGCGCCATCAGCCACGTCGCCGGCGTCTGGGGCCCGGCGCACCTGCGCTTCACGACCGAGTACACGGTCACCGGCACGGGAGGGCAGCTCGAGCACTCGTCCGCCGTGCAGAGGGGGTACGTGGCGGACCTCGCCGACCCCGGCACCGGCGGGGAGCTCGTGCCCGACACGGATCCCGCCGAGGACCCGTACTTCGTGGAGCTGCGCGAGTTCACGCGCGCCTTCGCGGGCGGTGCGGAGCCGCGGGTCAGCGCCGCCGACGGTGCCGCCGCGGTCCGCATCGCGACGGCCGCGCTCGAGAGCCTCGACACCGGGCAGCCGGTGGACCTGGTCGTGGCGTCGGACGGGGCGGCGCGATGAGGGCGGCGCACGACGGCCCGCTCCGCGTCGCCGTCATGTCCTTCGCGCACACGCACGCGCGCTCCTACCTCGCGCTCCTCGCCGCGATGGACGACGTCGAGGTGCGCGCGAGCGACCCCGGCCCGCACCCCGAGGGCGAGCTCCGCGGCCGCGCCATGGCCGACGCGCTCGGGGTCGCCTACGTCGACGCCTACGCCGACCTGCTCGCCTGGCAGCCGGACGCCGTGATCGTCGCGAGCGAGAACGTCCGGCACCGGGAGCTCGTGGAGCTCGCCGCGGCCGCCGGCGCCGACATCCTCTGCGAGAAGCCCCTCGCCACCACGCTCGAGGACGGCCTCGCGATCGAGCGCGCCGTCGCCGAGGCCGGCGTGCGCCTCATGGTCGCGTTCCCCGTGCGCTTCGCCAGCGCGTTCCAGGAGCTGCGGGCCGCGCACGCCCGGGGCGCGCTCGGGCAGCTCGTCGCCCTGCGCGGCGCCAACAACGGGAAGCTGCCGATGGAGCGGTCCTGGTTCGGGGATCCCGCCCTCTCCGGCGGCGGCGCGCTCGTCGACCACGTCGTGCACATCGCCGACCTCCTCGACGCGCTCACCGGCGCCACCGCCGTCCGCGTCACCGCCGTCAGCAACCGCCTCCTGCACGCCCACCGCGCGCAGGCCGAGACCGGCGGCCTCGTGACCATCGCCTACGACAGCGGGCTCATCGCCGCCATCGACTGCTCGTTCACGCAGGCCGACACCGCGCCCACCTGGGGCGGCGTGAGGATCACCGCGACCGGCACGGCCGGCAGCGTCGGCATCGACTTCTTCGGCCCCCGGGTGCGCGGCCTCGACGCCGCGACCGGCCGGCCGATCGAGCTGCCGTACGGCCCCGACTTCGACGCCGCCCTCCTCGACGCGTTCCTGCACGGCGTGCGCACGGGGGAGCAGCCGCAGCCGGACCTCCAGGTCGGGCTGCGGACGCTGCGCATCGTCGTGGCCGCGCAGGAGTCCGCGCGCACGGGACGCACGATCGAGGTCGCCGCGCCCTGACGCGGCACGGGACGGGAGGGGACGCGCATGCAGGTGGTCATCCGGGAGTCGGCCGAGGAGGTCGGCCGGTACGCGGCCGACGTCATCCGCGCGGGCGCGCGCGACGGGAGCCTCCGGGTGCTCGGGGTCGCGACGGGGTCCTCCCCCCTGCCCGTGTACCGCGCGCTCGCCGAGGGCCCCGACCGGGAGGCGCTCGCCGGGCTGACGGCGTTCGCGCTCGACGAGTACGTGGGCCTCGCGCCCGACCACCCCGAGGGATACCGCGCCGTCGTCGACCGCGAGTTCACGCGGCGGCTCGGCCTCGACCCCACGCGCGTGCACGTGCCCGACGGCCGCGTCGAGGGGATCCGCGACGCCGGCGACCGCTACGAGGCCCTCATCCGCGAGGCCGGCGGCATCGACCTCCAGATCCTCGGCATCGGCGCCACCGGGCACATCGGCTTCAACGAGCCGACGTCGTCGTTCGCCTCCCGCACGCGCATCAAGACGCTCACACCGGAGACCCGCGCCGACAACGCGCGCTTCTTCGCCACGCCCGACGAGGTGCCCGTGCATTGCATCACGCAGGGGCTCGGCACCATCCTCGACGCGCGCCGGGTGGTGCTCGTGGCGCACGGCGCGGCGAAGGCGGCGGCCGTCGCGGCGGCGGTGGAGGGCCCGCTCACGAGCATGTGCCCCGGATCCGCGCTGCAGCTCCACCCGGACGCCGTCGTCGTGGTCGACGAGGCCGCCGCCGCGGGGCTCGCGCTCGCCGACTACCACCGGTTCGTGTTCGCGCACCGCCCGGAGTGGCAGCGCTGACGCTCAGCCGCCCGCCCGGTCCAGCACCGCGGTCGCGTGCGGGGTGGTCGCGATGGCCGCGTTCCGCAGCGACTCGGTGCCGGCGTCGAGGTAGCCGTACGTCTCCTCGTGGGCCTGGAACTCGGCGGCCCGCTCAGCCGGGTCGCTGATCGTCGACCAGGCACGCGAGTCCGGGTCGTCGTTCCAGGGCGAGTGCAACACGGGTGCGTGGCCGGTCACGGGCAGGAGGCCGTGCGCGGGATCCCCGTCGACGGCGATCACCGTGGCGCCGAAGCCCGGGGCGCGGGGATCCTGCCGCGACAGCCGCCCCCACGACGCCTCGTCGTCGTCGGCGGCCTCGCCCGCGTAGACGTGGCGCGCGTGCAGGTCGCGGGCGTCCTCGATGCCGTCCTCCACGCCCGCGGATCCGAGCATGACGAACGCGTGGACGTCGAGGTCGCGGGCGGCGAGGGCGTCGGCGGCCATCGTGGATCCGTAGGAGTGCGCGATGACGCTCACCGCCGACAGGTCGCCCCCGCGCCGGGCCGCGTGCAGGCCGGCGATCTCGCTGGCGAGCAGCGGCGCGCCCCGCTCCGCGTAGGCGCCGAGGGTCGCGTCCACGCCCGGCGGCGGCGTGCGGTAGCCGATCCAGGCGACGACGGCGTGCGCCGCCGGGGCGCCGACCGCGGCCTGCGCGTCGTAGACGTTCTGCGCGGTCTCGGTCCAGAGCTGCATGTCGTCGGTGTACGCGCCCATGCCCGGCACGGTGAAGGTGACCTGGCGGGCCGTGTCGAGGTCGCCCACGGCGATGGCGGCGAGCGGCGGGTCCCGGTGCGTCAGCGACACGAGCGTGCGCTCCGGCGCCGCGGTCCCGTCGGCGCGGGCCTCCGGTCGGAGCGCGTCGCGGATCGCCGTGAGGGCGGTCAGCCGGTTCCGGGCGTCCGCGTCGTCCGGGTGGGCGGCGACCGCGGCCCGCTCCTCGCGCAGCTCGGCGCGCAGCTGCCGCCGGTTGGCCGCGTCGCGGGAGGCGTAGTCGACGCCGTCGAGGTCGCCGATGAGCCCGGGCGAGCTCCGGATCAGCGCGCGCTGGCGCCTCCGGTCCTTCGCCGCCCACCACGACACCACGCGCGCCGGGGACGCGTCCATCACCTGCAGCTCGAGCGACGGGTGGGCGGCGATCATGCGCGCGGCCGCGGACGGGCTGAGGGCGGCGTACCGGTCGAGCTGCGCGAACCCCGCGTCGACGCCGGACCCGGGCGGTGCCGGGAGGATGAGGAGGCCGACGAGCACGGCGGCGACGGCGAGCGCCGTCTCGCGCCGCCGGTGGGCTCGGGTCACCACCGCCTCCTCCGCGTGCGCGGCGCCCCTCGGGTCGGCGCCGTCGGTCAGATGCTAGGGCGTGGCGGTCGGGTGGTCGCCGTGCGCAGCCTGGGTGCGGGCCGGGTGGCGGCCGTGCGCACCCGGTGGACGCGACGCGAGGCGGCGCGGCGCTGACG
>NZ_JAVCVL010000216.1:0-4437 GCF_032917815.1 Clavibacter sp. MX14-G9D
CGCGGCCGGGTCGGCGAGGTCCCGCGCGAGCTCGCGCACCGCGGCGCGTCCCGCCCGGTTCGCGCCCACCGTCGACTGCGACGGGCCGTAGCCCACGAGGTGCACGCGGGGCTCCCGGGCCGCTCGCGTGCCCACCAGCGGGATCCCGCCGAGCGGTCCGCGCAGGTCGAGCCCCTCGAGGTGCGCGAGGGAGGCGCGGAACCCGGTGGCCCACAGGATCGCGTCGACGCTGGTCGACGACCCGTCCGCCTCGACGACGTGCCGCGCGCCGACGGCGTGGAACAGGGGCCGGCGGACGAGGACGCCGCGGTCGCGCGCTGCCCGCGCGTAGCCGGTCCAGCCGAGGCCCGTGTACGAGACCACGCTGCGCGGCGGCCGTCCCGCGGCGGCATCCGCGGCGACGCGGCGCTCGACGTCGACGCCGTCCTCGCCGGGGCGGAACTCGTGGTCGAGGAAGACGGGCTCGCGGCGCGTGTACCAGAGGGTGTCCGTCACCCGGCTGATCTCCTCGAGGAGCTGGACGGCCGAGATCCCGCCGCCCACCACGGCGACGCGCATGCCGGCGAACGCGCGGGCGTCCACGTAGTCGCGCGTGTGCAGCTGGAGCCCCCGGAATCCGTCGCGCCCCGGGATGTCCGGGACGACGGGCGCGTCCCAGGTGCCGGTCGCGTTCACCACGGCGGCGGTGCGCCAGGACCCGGCCGACGACGTCACCCGCAGGTCGCCGCGCGGATCCGCGTCCACGGGCGACACCCGGAGCACGCGCACGGGGCGCAGCAGCGGCAGGCCCTCCTCCCGCTCGTAGTCGGCGAAGTACCGCGGCACGGCGGTGCGGCTCGGCTCCGTCGGGTCGACGGGCGGGACGGGCATGCCGGGGAGGCCGAAGATGCCGTTGACGGTCGCCATGCGCAGCGACTCCCAGCGGTGCTGCCACGCGCCGCCGGGCCGCGGGTTCGCGTCGACCACGGCGAAGGAGCGCCGGGCGCCGGGATCCTCGAGCGCGGATGCGAAGCCGCGCAGGCGGAGGTGGTGGGCGGCGGACAGCCCCGCCTGGCCGCCGCCGATGACGGTGACGGCGGCCCGGGGGAAGGGTCCGGCGCCCGGGTCGCTCACGCGGCCGGGCGGGACGCGTCCGCGTCGAGCGGCGCGGTCGCGACCACGCGGCGGATCTCGTCCGCGTCCACGTTCGCCCCGAACAGCGGGTGCCCGGGCTCGAGCACGCGGCCGGCGGCGAGGGGTCCGATGTCGACCGGGTCGAACCCGAACGCGTCCACCAGGGCCGCGACGGCGGCGCGCGCGGCGGGGTCGTCGCCCGCGAGCGCGATGCCCTTGCGCCCGGGCGCGCCGGTCGGACGCGGTCCCTCGTCGAGGTCGTGGTACCCCATGTGGTTGAACGCCTTGACGACGGTGGAGGCGGGCAGGTGGTCCGCGACGAGCTCGCTCGTGGAGGAGACGGGGTCGGCCAGGTCGTCGCGGTGCCCGTCGACCTCCCACCAGTAGTTCATGGCGTCGACCACCAGCCGGCCCGCGAGCTCGGCGGCCGGGACGCTCGCCAGCTTGCCGAGGGGGAGGGCGAGGATCACGACGTCGGCGCGGGCCGCGGCGTCGGCGGAGGTGGTGGCGACGGCGCCGGGAGCGAGCACGTCGACGATGAGCTCGATGCGCGCGGGGTCGCCGGAGCCGGAGATGAGCACCGGGTGCCCCGCGGCGACGGCGCGGCGCGCGAGCACGGTGCCGACCTTGCCGGCGCCGAGGATCCCGACGGTGACGGGCGTCGCGGCGCTCACGCGGCCACCGCCTCGCGGGCGACGGCGGAGGGGGTGTCGGTTCCGGTGTCGATGCCGGTCGCGCGGTGCTGCATGCTCGTGCTCCTCTGTGTTGACACGTCAACTATCCGCCGATGTGGTGGACATGTCAACTCCCGGTCCGGCGCTCCGCCCGGCGGGCCGGCGCGCAGATGACCGGCGCCGCCGCCGGTGTCAAGGGGTAGGCAGCGCCCGGCGGCCGGAGTGTGCTGGATGGACCGACCGGATGGAGCGACATGCAGGCGATGGTGTACCGCGGGCCGTACAGGATCCGCGTCGAGGAGAAGGACATCCCCCGGATCGAGCATCCGAACGACGCGATCGTGCGGGTCACCCGGGCCGCGATCTGCGGCTCCGACCTGCACCTGTACCACGGGCTCCTCCCGGACACGCGGGTCGGCACCACCTTCGGCCACGAGTTCATCGGCGTCGTCCACGAGGTCGGCTCCTCGGTGGAGAGCCTGTCGGTCGGCGACCGCGTGATGGTGCCGTTCAACATCTACTGCGGGTCGTGCTTCTTCTGCGCCCGCGGCCTCTACTCGAACTGCCACAACGTGAACCCGAACGCGACGGCCGTCGGCGGCATCTACGGCTACTCGCACACCACGGGCGGCTACGACGGCGGCCAGGCGGAGTACGTGCGCGTGCCGTTCGCCGACGTCGGGCCCCAGCTGATCCCCGACGACATCCACGACGAGGACGCGCTCCTCATGACCGACGCGCTCAGCACCGGGTACTTCGGCGCGCAGATCGGCGACATCGCCGAGGGCGACACGGTCGCCGTGCTGGGCGCCGGTCCCGTCGGCCTGTACGCCGCGCTGTCGGCGTGGTTCATGGGCGCCGGCCGCGTGATCGTCGTCGACCAGCTCGACTACCGGCTGCGGAAGGCCGAGTCGTTCGCGCACGCCGAGACCCTCGACTTCTCGGCGGTGGACGACACCGTGCTGGAGCTCAAGCGCGTGACCGGAGGGCTCGGTGCCGACGTCGTCATCGACGCCGTCGGGGCGGAGGCGGACGGGCACGCGCTGCACCAGATCACCGGCACGAAGGTCAAGGTGCAGGGCGGATCCCCCGTGGCGCTGAACTGGGCGATCGACGGCGTCCGCAAGGGCGGCACCGTCAGCGTGCTGGGCGCCTACGGGCCCGTCCCCGCCGCCATCAAGTTCGGCGACGCCGTGAACAAGGGCATCACGATGCGCATGAACCAGGCGCCCGTGAAGCGCCAGTGGCCGCGGCTCTTCGAGCACATCCGCGCCGGGCACATCACGCCGCGCGACATCGTGACCCACCGGATCCCGCTCGAGCACATCGCGGAGGGGTACCACACGTTCTCCGCGAAGCTCGACGACTGCATCAAGACCGTCATCACGTTCGACGAGGACTAGGAGCCGACGATGCCGTACCGCGCGAGCGACCACCACCGCCCGATCGACGCCGACGCGCTCCGGGCGCGCATCCCCGGCTGGGGCACCGACCTCGACCCCGCCGACCGGCCCGCGTTCCCGCGCGAGCGCACGGATCTCGTGTCCGGCGCCCACTGGGACATGCCGGAGGCGCAGGAGCAGCGCATCCCGCGCGAGCGCTCCATCGAGCACACGGAGATGCCGCCCGTGTTCGGCACCGTCGCGCCGCTGCACGGCGTCTCGGGCGCCATCAAGCGCGTCGCCTACGCCAGGTTCAGCGAGGGCCGCTCGGTGCACTGGCTGCTGCTCATGCTCGGCGACCGCGTGGACGCGGCGGGCGCGCACCTCGGGTCGCTCGTGACCGGGCACCCGGACGACCCGCTCACCGAGACGGGCGTGCTGAGCGAGCCGCGGCACCACCCGGTGTCGTCCCGGGTCGGACGCGGTCGGGCCGACATGAAGCACATGTGGATGGATCCGGTGATCGTCGGCGCGTGGCCCATCGCGGCGGTCGCGCTCCTGCTCGTGGCGCGGCGGAAGCGCCGCTGATCCTCCCGCGTGCCGCGTGCCGCGTGATCAGCCGCCCTGCACCCGGACGGGCCCCGCGCCGCGGTCGGCGAGCGCGTCGTCGGGGTTGAGCAGGCCGCACGCCTTCATCGACAGGCATCCGCAGCCGATGCAGCCCGTGAGCTCGCGCTCCAGCCGCTCGATGCTCCGCCGCCGCTCCTCGAGCAGGCGCTTCCACCGGCGCGACGCGCGCTGCCAGTCGGCGTGGCTCGGCGGGCGGTCGAGCGGCACGTCGTCGAAGGTGGCCTGCACGTCGGCGAGCGGGATCCCGAGCCGCTTGGCCACCGTGATCAGCGACACCCGGCGCAGCATGTGCCGGGCGTACCGGCGCTGGTTGCCGGCGGTGCGCTCGGCGGCGATGAGGCCGAGGTCCTCGTAGAAGCGGAGGGCGGACGCGGCCACCCCGGTGCGGCGGCTCATCTCGCCGACCGTGAGGAGCTCGCCGGGCGCGTGCCGCGGCCCCGCCTGCGCATCCGCCACGACGTCTCCCCTCGATTGACCTCAAGGGTACGTGAGGTTCTAACCTGGAGACCATGCGCATCCCCACCTCCGCCGCCGCGTCGGCCCCCACCCGCGAGGACGCCCCGTGACCTACGTGATCGCCCTGCCGTGCGTCGACGTCAAGGACCGCGCCTGCATCGACGAGTGCCCGGTGGACTGCA
>NZ_JAVCVL010000217.1:0-4422 GCF_032917815.1 Clavibacter sp. MX14-G9D
TCCTCCTCGACCTGCACTCCCGGGCCGAGGTGCAGCGGTGGATCGGCTCCGGCCGCGGCGAGGCGGGTCCCGCCCCGCCGCTCGGCCAGCATGCGCGCCGGATCCGACGCGGTCCCGGCAAGGTGCGGACGGGCGCCCGGGGAGGCGGCGTAGGCGTCGAGCGCGACGACGTCGTCCGGCGTGAACGGCCGCAGCAGGAGCCGGGACGTGCGGACGGGGCCGCGCACCTCGACCGGGTCGAGCGCGGGGAGGTCGCCGTCCACCTGGGGCTCCGGGTCAGGGAGCGGGCGGCGTCGCCGCCCACTCGTCCGCCAGCACGGCGTAGTAGAGGCTGTCGACCCACTCGCCCTTCACGAGGTGCTCCTCGCGGAAGCATCCCTCGCGGCGCATGCCGAGGCGCTCGGCCATGCGCGCGGAGGAGGTGTTGCGGGCGTCGAGCTGCGCGAGGACGCGGTGGGCGCCCGCCCGCTGGAACGCGAGGTCGAGCACGGCCCGGCTCGCCTCGGTGGCGTAGCCGTGGCCGCTGAAGTCCGGGTTCATGACCCAGCCGACCTCGACCTGCCGGGACGCGGCGTTGCGGAGGAGCAGCGACACGTCGCCGATGACGCGGCCGGACGCGGCGCGCGGGTTGAGGCTCGGCTCGTCGGGCAGCTCGACGGCGAGCCCGAGGAAGTCGTGGCTCTGCTCGAGCCGCGTCCGCCGACGCCGCTGGGCGAGGTGCCGACGCGACGCCTCGCGGTCGCGGAGCGGCCAGAACATGTACTCGACGACGTCGGGCCGGCGCTGGATGTCGGCGTAGTCGTCGAGGTCGTCGGCCGTGTAGGGCCGGATCACCAGGCGCTCGGTGCGCACCGGGGCGGTCATCCTGAGCGGCGCGTCGAGGCGCGGGCCGCGGAGGACGCGGGGCCTCACGATGCCGAGCCGGCCTCGGCCGCGCGCGGCAGCGCCACGGCGACGGGGGAGGAGACCGCGGCGGGCATCTCCACGTCGAGGCCGAACAGCGCCTGCACGGCGTCGACGACGCGGGCGCCCTCGCCCTGGCGGGCGAGCTCGCGGGCGCGGACGGAGGGCTGGTGCACCAGCACGCTCACGAGGTGGCGCAGGGCCCTCTCGGTCGCCTCCGAGGAGTCGCCCCGGCGCCGGACGCGCTCCAGCTCGCCCTCGAGCACGTCGAAGATGTGGGTGCGGAGGGCGACCACGGCGGGGGCCACCTCGTCCTCGGCGCTGGCGGCGCGGAACTCGGCCGCCGCGGTGCTGACGATCTCGCGCGCGTCGTCCGTGGCGGTGAGGTCGCGCAGCGGGGCGTGGAGGCTGATGGTCTCGAGGTCGAGGAGCTCGACGCCCTCGACGGTGACGACGTCCGGGTCGACGTTGCGGGGGAGCCCGAGGTCGATGACCAGGCGACGGCGGCCGTCCCCGGAGACGGCGGCGGCGGCCTGCATGTGGTGCGCCGCGAGCACGGCGGTGGGGGCGGTGCTGCAGGTGACGACGACGTCGGAGGCGGCGAGCGCGCGGAGGAGGTCGCGGCCCTCGACCGCGGGGATGCCGTGGGGCCCGGCGAACTTCCGGGCGCGGCCGGAGGGCGAGTAGACGTGGACGTCGTGCACGCCGCGGTCGCGGAGGGCCGCGAGGCTCGCCCCCGCGTAGGCGCCCGTCCCGACGAGCAGCACGCGGGTGGCGGACCAGTCGGCGATGCGGCTCTCGGCGAGGTCGAGCGCGAGGCGGACCATGGAGCGCCCGGCGCTCTGCAGGCCCGTGCGGGTCTTGACCCCGCGGGAGGTGTTGGACGCGGTCTGGAAGAGGCGCTCGAGGCCCGTGCTCGTGGTGCCGCCGGTACGGGCGCCCTCGAGGGCGCGGCGCACCTGGCCGGCGATCTCGCCCTCGCCCACGACGACGGACTCGAGGCCGGAGGAGACCGCGAACAGGTGCTCGGCCACGGCGTCGCCGCACTTGACGTCGACGCTGCCGCGGACGTCGTCGCGCGCGATCCCGCTGGCGCCGCTGACCACGTCGACCGTGGCCTCCACGGCGAGGGCGCGGGCCGCGGTGAGGGGCTCCTCCACGTCGAGGTAGGCCTCGAAGCGGTTGCAGGTGGCGAGGACCACGGCCCCCGCGATGAAGTCGTTGCGCTCCATGAGCGTGCCGGCGACGGAGGGTGCGGCCACGGACAGCTTCTCGAGGACCTCGAAGCTGGCGTTGTGATGACTCGCCGTCAGACATATGAGCACACCCCATGGTAAACCTCCCGGCCGCGTGGGCGCCGCCGGTGAGGGTGCCCTGCCCTGCCTCCCGGCCGAGCGGGCGCGCAGGCGCGGGATGCGATGATCTTCCCCGTGATCACGCCCACCGCCCCCTCCTCGTCGCCCGCGTCCGCCGCCGTCCCGCTCCCCGCGGAGCACCCCCTCAACACCCGCACCGCGTCGTCGCTGCTGGTCGAGGCGTACCGCGGCCACCGCGGGGAGCGCGCGCCCGTGTGGTTCATGCGGCAGGCCGGCCGGTCGCTGCCCGAGTACCGGGAGCTGCGCGTCGGCACCCGCATGCTCGACGCGTGCCTGGACCCGGAGATGGCCAGCGAGATCACGCTGCAGCCGGTGCGCCGCCACCACGTCGACGCGGGCATCTTCTTCAGCGACATCGTCATCCCGCTGAAGCTCGCGGGCGTCGGGGTCGACATCGTCGCGGGACGCGGGCCGGTGCTCGAGCACCCCGTCCGCACCGCGGCCGACGTCGCCGCCCTCCCGTCGCTCGACCCGGCCGCCCTGGAGCCGATCCGCCAGGCGGTGGCCCGCACCGTGGCCGAGCTCGGCGACACCCCGCTCATCGGCTTCGCCGGCGCGCCGTTCACGCTCGCGGCCTACCTCGTGGAGGGCGGGCCGAGCAAGGACCACATCGCCGCCCGCGGCCTCATGCACGCGGATCCCGACGCCTGGGACGCCCTCATGCGCTGGTGCGCCCGGATCACCGGCGTCTTCCTGCACGCGCAGGTCATGGCGGGCGCGTCCGCCGCGCAGCTCTTCGACTCCTGGGCCGGCGGCCTGTCGCTCGCCGACTACACGCAGCGCGTCGCCCCCGCGTCGGCCCTCGCGCTCGACCACGTGCGCACCGTCACCGCGGCGGACGGCCGCACGGTGCCGCTCGTCCACTTCGGGGTGGGCACGGGCGAGCTCCTCGGCGCCATGCACGACGTGGGCGTCGACGCGGTCGGCGTCGACTGGCGCATCCCGCTCGACGAGGCCTCGCGCCGGCTCGGCGGGTCGGTGCCCGTGCAGGGGAACGTCGACCCGGCGCTGCTCGCGGCCCCGTGGCCGATCCTCGAGGCGCACGTCCGCGACGTGCTCGAGCGCGGGAAGGCGGCCCCGGCGCACATCCTGAACCTCGGCCACGGCGTCCCGCCCGAGACCGACCCGACCGTGCTCACGCGCATCGTGGACCTCGTCCGTGAGTAGCGATCCGCGTCAGGAGGCGGGCGAGGTCGACCCGACCGACGTCGTCGTCATCGGCGGCGGGGTGGGCGGGCTCGTCGCGGCCCGCGCCTGCGCGCTGGCCGGCCGCCGGGTGATCCTCGTCGAGGCCTCGCCGGCGCTCGGCGGCACCGTCGGGTCCCACGTCGTCGACGGCCTGCGGCTCGACAGCGGCGCGGAGAGCTTCGCCACCCGCCGCGGCACGGTCGCCGCGTTCCTCGCCGAGCTCGGCCTCGGCGACCGCATCGTGCAGCCGAACCCCGACGGCGCGTGGGTCCAGCTCGCCGAGCGCGCCATCCAGCTGCCGCGCACGGGCCTCCTCGGGATCCCCGCGCATCCGTTCGATCCCACGATCGCGACCGCCATCGGCCGCGCGGGCGTCGTCCGCGCGAAGGCCGACCTGCTCCTCCCCGTCGTGGTCGGCGCCCGGGAGCGCACGCTCGGCGGCCTCGTGCGGGCCCGCATGGGCGACCGCGTCGTCGATCGGCTCGTCGCCCCCATCGTCTCGGGCGTGCACAGCGCCCACCCCGACGAGGTCGACGCGGACGCGGTCGCCCCGGGCCTCCGCCAGGGCCTCGCCGAGCAGGGCTCGCTCGGGCGCGCGGTCGCGTCGATGCGCGCCGCCTCGCCCGCCGGATCCGCCGTCAGCGGCATCGTCGGCGGGGTGCACCTGCTGGTCGACGCGCTCGTCGCCGACCTGGAGCGCCTCGGCGTCGACGTCCGCACGTCGCTCGCCGTCTCGTCCGTGCACCGGCACCGCTCGCACGAGGGCGCGGCCGCGCACGACGACTGGCACGTCGACCTCGCGGACGGCCGCGGCATCGACGCCGCCGGCGTGGTGCTCGCGATCCCGGCCGCGGCGCTCGTCCGGCTCTTCTCCGGGCTCGCGCCGCGCGCCGTCACGGAGGGCTGGCCCGCGCCGTCCTCCGTCGAGCTCGTCACCCTGGTCGTGCGCGCCCCC
>NZ_JAVCVL010000218.1:0-4417 GCF_032917815.1 Clavibacter sp. MX14-G9D
CGCCCGCCCCGCGCCCGTGCTCCCGCCGGTCCCGGTCGCGACCCCCGTCGCCTCCCTCCCCGCCGCGCCCGACGACGCCCCCGAGGAGGATGCCGCGGAGTCCCGCCGCCCCGGCACCGACCTCACGGCGTTCCCCGACGCGGATCCGCAGCGCTACGCCATGCGCACCCCGCGCGCCGACGCCGCGGCGAGCGCCCTCACCCTCTTCCCCGAGCAGACCGGCCAGCGCCCCCCGCGCGGCCCCGTCGTCGCGCGCACCGGGTTCCGCGGGTTCCTCAACACGGTCACGGGCGGCCTGCTCAAGATCGGCCCGGGCCCCGAGGAGGCCGCCGCGAACGCGGAGGTCACCAGGCGCGAGGGCGACGAGCGGGTCATCCGCCAGGCCACCTGGTCCCGCGCGGTCAGCGTGCTGGTCGCCAACCGCAAGGGCGGCGTGGGCAAGACCCCGACGAGCCTCATCCTGGGCGGCGTGCTGGGCTCCATCCGCGGCGGATCCGTCGCCGTGGTCGAGGTCACCGACGACCCCGGCGCGCTCGGCTACCGCGCGGAGGGCCAGCCCCAGCGCGGCCTCGGCGAGCTGGTGCGCGACCGCGACGAGATCCACAGCGCCGGGCAGCTCGCCGGCTACACGGCGCCGCAGACGAGCTTCGCCTCGGTCGTCGCGTCCGTGGGGCCGCGCCGCGAGCTCACGGGCGAGGACGTCGTGGGCGTCTCCCGCCTCATCGACGAGTACTACGCCGTGCGCGTGATGGACTCCGGCAACCAGCCGTCCTCCTCCGCCTTCCGCGGCGCGATCGAGGTCACCGACGTGCTCGTCGTCCCGGTGCTCAACGCGGGCGACGCGGTGCTCGAGGCCGTCGCGCTGCTCGACTTCCTGCGCGAGCTCGGCGGCCACGCCGCGATGCTCGCCGACAACGCCGTGATCATCCGCCTGCACGACGGGCGCCCGGAGGACCCCGCGGTCGTCGCGCGCATCGACCGCATCCTCGACGACGCCCGCCCGGCCCAGATCTTCACGGTGCCGTACGACGCGCACATCGCGGAGCGCGGGCCGATCTCGCTCGGCTCGCTCGGTCCCGAGGTCCTCCGCGCCTTCACGGCCGCGACGGCCGGGGTCGTGCAGCGCCTGGCGCACGCGGTCCGCTGACGGGCGCCTCCACGGGCGGATCCGGGTCCGCCGAGGGCGAGCCCGGGTCCGTCGTGCGCGTCCCGCGCGCCCGGCGCCCCCGCCGCCCGCTCGACCGCGAGATCCTCGCGCTGGCGGTGCCGGCGCTCGGCGCGCTCGTGGCCGAGCCGCTGTTCCTCCTCACCGACACGGCGCTCGTCGGGCACCTCGGCAGCGCGCCGCTCGCGGGCCTCGGCATCGCGAGCGTGATCCTGCAGACGATCGTCGGCCTCCTCGTGTTCCTCGCCTACGCGACCACGCCCACGGTCGCCCGGCGGCTCGGCGCGGGCGACCGTCCCGGCGCGATCCGCGCGGGCATCGACGGCCTGTGGCTCGCCCTGGTGCTCGGCGCGGTGGTGCTGGTCGTCGGCTCCCTCGTCGCGGATCCGCTCGTGCGAGCCCTCGCGGGCACCGGCGGCGCCGACGCCGACCCCGCGGCGACCGCGGCCGTGGTCGACGCGGCGAGCACCTACCTCGGCATCTCGCTCCTCGGGATCCCCGCCATGCTCCTCGTCATCGCGGCGACCGGCCTCCTCCGCGGCCTGCAGGACACCCGCACCCCGCTCGTCGTCGCGGTCGCGGGCTTCGCGGCGAACGCGGCGCTCAACGCCGTGCTCATCTACGGGCTCGGCCTCGGCATCGCCGGTTCCGCGTGGGGGACCGTGGTCGCGCAGTGGGGCATGGCCGCGGTCTTCGTCGTGATCGCCGTGCGCGCCGCCCGGGACACGGGCACCACCCTGCGCCCCGGCCTCCGCGGGGTCGCGCGCTCGGCGGCGTCCGGCGGCTGGCTGCTCGTGCGCACGGCGTCGCTGCGCGCCGCGATGCTCGCCACGGTGGCGGTCGGCGCGGGGCTCGGCGTCACGGGGCTCGCGACCCTGCAGATCGCCCTCACCCTGTTCTCGACGGTCGCGTTCGTGCTCGACGCGCTGGCGATCGCCGGGCAGGCGCTGGTCGGCCACGGGCTCGGCGCCGACGACGTGCCGCGCGTCCGCACCGTCGCCCACCGGCTCGTGCAGTGGGGCGTCGGCCTCGGCGCGATCCTCGGCCTCGTCCTCGCGGCCGTGTCGCCGCTGCTCGGCCCGGTATTCACGGGCGACCCGGCGATCCACCGCATGCTGACGGCCGTGACCCTGGTGCTGGCCGTGGGCCTGCCCGTCGCGGGCTACGTGTTCGTGCTCGACGGCGTGCTCATCGGCGCGGGCGACGCGCGCTACCTCGCCCTCGCCGGAGTCGTGAACCTGGCGCTCTACGCGCCCGCGCTGATCCTCGTGGCGTGGCTCACGGAGACCGGCCGCGTCGCCGGGACCCCCGCGCTGCTCGCGCTGTGGGCGGCCTTCGGCCTCGTGTACATCGGCGCCCGCGCGCTCACGCTCGGCCTGCGCGCCCGCGGCGACCGCTGGATCGTGACGGGCGCCGCGCGCGCCTGAGCCGTCAGTACATCGCGAGCGGCGCGCCGCCCCGCGGCCCCGGGAACGCCCGGTCGAGCGCGGCGAGCGTCTCCTCCGGGATCACGAGGTCGAGCGCGGCGCGGTTCTCGGCGACGTGCGCGCGCGTCGCGGCCTTCGCGGTCGCGAACACGTGCGGCGCCTGGCGGACGACCCATGCGAGCGCGAGCTGGCCCGCGCTCACGCCGAGGGGCGCGGCGAGGTCGGCGAGCGCCGGATCCGTCGCGAGCCTCCCCTGGTCGAGCGGCGAGTACGCCATGACCGGCATGCGGCGCTCCGCCGCCCACGGGATCACGTCGTGCTCCGGCCCGCGCTGGGCGAGGTTGTAGAGCACCTGGTCCGTCTGCGCGGCGTCGCCGCCCGGGATGGCGGCCAGCTCGTCGAGGTCGTCGGCGTCGAGGTTGCTGACGCCCCAGGCGCGCACGAGGCCCTCCTCCACGAGCTCCTGCATCGCGGCGACCGTGTCGGCGAGCGGGTGCGATCCCCGCCAGTGGAGCAGGTACAGGTCGAGCCGGTCGGTGCCGAGGCGCGCGAGGCTGCGGCGCGCGGCCTCGCCGGTGCCGCGGCGGGACGCGTTCGACGGCAGCACCTTGCTGATGAGGAACACGTCGTCGCGGCGGCCCCCGATGGCCTCGCCGACGAGCTCCTCGGAGCGCCCGCTGCCGTACATCTCGGCCGTGTCGATGGCCGTGAGGCCCTGGTCGATCCCGGCGCGCAGCGCGTCGAGCTCGGTCGCGCGGGCACCGGCGTCGTCGCCCATGTTCCAGGTGCCCTGGGCGAGCGCGACCGCGCTGCGGCCGTCGGGGAAGGTGGTCGTGGGGATCCCGGTGTCCGTCATCCCCCCATCCTGCGCCGGTCGGGTGGGCGCGGCCCGGGAGGGAGGAGGACGCGACGCCCGTCCCTCAGCTCCGCGGCGTCGCCGGCACGCCCGGGAACGTGGGCACCCAGCAGCGCACGGCGTCGCGGTAGCGGCGGAACGGATCCCCGAAGCGCGCCTCGAGGTCGGCCTCCTCGCCCGGCCGCACGACGTGGTTCCAGAGCGACGAGCCGATGACGGCGTAGGCGACCACCATCCACGACCCGAGCACGAGCCCGACGGCCGCGGCCTGCGTGACGCCCGCGAGCGCCATGGGGTTCCGCACGAACCGGTACGGCCCGGCGATCACGAGCCGCGTCGCGGTCGCCGCCGGGAGCGGTGTGCCGCCGCCGCGGGTCGACATGGCCGCCGCCGACCAGGTCCCGAGCGCGCTCGCGAGCACCAGCACGACGACCCCCGCCGCGGGCACGGCGACGACCAGCACCCCGTCCGGCAGCGGGACGGCGACCCGCCACCGCAGCTCGAGCCAGCGGATCGCGAGGGGCGCCACAACGAGGAAGGCGCCCCAGAAGACGACGATCTGCGCGGCCGTCGCGGCCACGTGGCGGGAGGTGGCGGCGCTCGCGTCCGCGGGCCGGGCCGCGAACGGGCCGACGAGCGCCCACCGGCTCGGCAGCCGGCCGAGGAGCAGCAGGGCGCAGGCGACGAGCGATCCGAGCGCGGCGACCGCCATGACCACGACGCCCACGCCCGCCTCCCGGGTGACGGTCGCGAACCCGGCGAGCGCGACGGCGACCACGAGGGTCCAGGCGGCGGCGACGAGGGCGGCCCACCGGATCCCGGCGGCGGCGAGCGCCGACCCGACCACGAACAGGGGGACGTCGAGGAGGGCGACGGGCAGCGGGTCCAGCGACCCCAGCGTCGCGGCGCGCACCGCGGGCACGGTCGGCACGGCGACCCACCACGCGGCCCCGCCGAGCGCCTGCGCGG
>NZ_JAVCVL010000219.1:0-4387 GCF_032917815.1 Clavibacter sp. MX14-G9D
GAGCCGGCCCGCGACGGCGACCGCCGCCGCCGCCGCAGCCGGCGCCGTGCCGGTGCCCGCCGGATCCTCGTCCCTCCGCGCCGTCGTCGGCGACCGCCTGCTCTTCGTCGACGTCGCCCGCGTGGACCGGGACGGCCGCGACCTCGGCACCGTCGTCGTGCTGCGCGACGAGACCGACATCGAGGCGATGAGCCGCCGCCTCACGGCCGTCACGGCGATGTCCACCGCGCTCCGCGTGCAGCGGCACGAGTTCGCGAACCGCCTGCACGTCGTCCGCGGCCTCGTCGCCACGGGCCGCGTGGACGAGGCCGACAGCTACCTCGCGGGCGTGCTCGAGCAGGGCCCCGTGGCGTTCCCCACGGTGGACGCGGGGCTCGTCGACGAGCCGTACCTGCAGGCGTTCCTCGGGGCGAAGGCCATGGAGGCGGAGGAGCGGGGCGTGAGCCTGCGCGTCGGGCCCGGGACGCTCGTCCGCGGGTTCCTCGTGCGGCCCGAGGAGGTCACCACGGTCCTCGGCAACCTCGTCGACAACGCCGTGCACGCGGCCGTGCGCGGATCCCGGACGGACCGCTGGGTGGAGGTCGAGGCGCTCGACGACGGGGCCGACCTGCACCTCGCGGTCTCCGACTCCGGCGACGGGCTCGCGGGATCCGACGTGGGCCGCGTCTTCCAGCGACGGGCCGACGACGTGGGCGCGGCCGCCGAGGCCGTGGCGGCGGGCGGCGCGCCGGGAGGCGGCGGGGCGGACGGCCGCGGGGGCGCCGATCCCGCGCACGGACTCGGCTTCGGCCTGCCGCTCGTGCGCGACATCGCCCGGCGCGACGGCGGGGACGTCTGGGTCGCGGACCCGGGCGGACCGCCGCACCGTGCCGACGCCGGTGCCGTCTTCTGCGCCCGGCTGCAGGGCGTGGTCGAGCCGCCCGACACCGACACCGACACCGCCACCGATGACCGTGCCGACCCGAACGGAGCCCCCGCGTGACCGACGACCTCACCGTCCTCATCGTCGACGACGACTTCCGGATCGCCCGCCTGCACGAGGGGATCGTCGCCCAGGCGCCCGGGTTCCGTCCCGTCGGCACCGCGAGCAGCGTGCGCGCGGCGCTCGCCGTGCTCGACTCCGAGCGCCCCGACCTGGTGCTCCTCGACGCCTACCTGCCCGACGGCAGCGGCGTCGACCTCGTGCGGCGCATCGAGCCCGACGTGATCCTCGTGACCGCCGCCGACGACGCCGCGACCGTCCGCCGCGCCCTCCGCGGCGGGGCCGTCTCGTACCTCGTGAAGCCCTTCGCGCCGGAGCTGCTCACCGCGCGCCTCGCGGCCTACGCGGCCTTCCGGGCCGGGCTCGCGACCGACCGGCCGCTCGACCAGGCGGGCATCGACCGCGCCATCCAGGCGCTGCGGCCCGGCCGGGCCTCCGCCCAGGCACGCCCGGCGACCGAGCAGGCCGTGCTCGACGCCCTCTCGGCCGCGGACGAGGAGCTGAGCGCCCCCGAGATCGCGGAGCGGGTGGGCGTCTCCCGCGCCACCGCGCAGCGCTACCTCGGCGCGCTCGCCCGCGACCGCGTCGTGGACGTGCAGCTCAACTACGGATCCACCGGCCGCCCCGAGCACCGGTACCGGATCCTCCGACCCCGCTAGGGCCGGGGGCGGATGCCCGATCCGACGCGAGCGGCCGGACCGCCGGACGGCGGACGACGGCCCGGCCCCGCGCGTGCAGGACCGGGCCGTCGAGGAGGGCAGGAGGAGCGGATCAGCTCCCGACGGCCACCGGCAGCGGCACCTCGTCGGCGGCGAGCTCCTCGCTCGTGGCACCGAGGACCTCGCGGACGGACGCGCGGATGATGGCGAGGCCCTCCTCGATCTGCTCGTCGCTGATGGTGAGGGCGGGCAGCACCTTCATGACGGTGCCGCCGGCGCCGCTGGTCTCCATGAGCATGCCGCGCTCGAACGCCGCCCGGCAGACCGCGCCGGCGAGGTCGCCCGTGGGGAACTCGATGCCGCGCGCGAGGCCGCGGCCGCGCACCTTCAGCTGCATGTCCGGCGCGACGGAGGTCGCGATCTCGGTGAAGACCTCGTGGATCCGCGCGCCCTTGCGGAGCGTGGACGCCTCGAGCTCGCCGTCGGTCCAGTACCGCCGCAGCGCCTCGGCGCCGGTGAGGAACGCGGGCGCGATGCCGCGGAAGGTCCCGTTGTGCTCGCCCGGCTTCCACTGGTCGAGCTCCGGCTTCAGCAGCGTGAGGGCCATGGGGAGGCCGTAGCCGCCGATGGACTTGGAGAGCGTGACGATGTCGGGGACGATGCCGGACTCCTCGAAGCTGAAGAACCCGCCCGTGCGGCCGCAGCCCATCTGCACGTCGTCGACGATGAGCACGATGCCGTGGCGCGTGCAGAGGTCGCGGAGCGCGCGCAGCCACTCGGCGCTCGCGACGTTGATGCCGCCCTCGCCCTGCACGGTCTCGACGATGACGCCGGCCGGCCGGTCGAAGCCCGAGCCCGAGTCGTCGAGGAGCTTCGCGAAGTACGCGAGGCTGTCGGTCTCGCCGCCGAGGTAGCCGTCGAACGGGACGGCGACCGCGTGGTGCAGCGGGTGCCCGGCGCCGCCGCGCTTCAGCGCGTTGCCGGTGACCGCGAGGGCGCCCTCGGTCATGCCGTGGAACGAGTTGGTGAAGTGCACGATCGTGGTGCGGCCGGTGACCTTGCGGGCGAGCTTCAGCGCGGCCTCGACGGCGTTCGCGCCGCCCGGGCCGGGGAACATGATGCGGTAGTCGAGACCGCGCGGCTGGAGGATGACGTCCTGGAACGTCTGCAGGAAGTCGCGGCGGGCCTCCGTGAACATGTCGAGGGAGTGCGTGACGCCGTCGCGCAGGATGTAGTCGACCAGCTTCTGCTTGAGCGTTGGGTCGTTGTGCCCGTAGTTGAGGGCTCCGGCGCCGGCGAAGAAGTCGAGGTAGCGGTCGCCGTCGGCCGTGAACATCTCGCTGCCCACGGCGCGGTCGAACACGACCGGCCAGCCGCGGCTGTAGCTCCGGACCTCGGACTCCATCTGCTCGAAGATCGTCATGCCGTGTCGCTCCTTGGTTCTCATCGGCGACCCGCGGGGATCGCCGCACGTCGGGCGGGGCTCGTGGCTCCGGGCGACGGGGAAGGCGCTGCGATGCGCAGCCCCTCCATCGTCGCACCTCCCTCCGTCATCGCGGGAATCCCCCACGTGGGGGATTCCCGCGTGAGGAGACGGATAGGGTCGCGGCATGGCCGATCCCGACGACCTCGATCCGCTCGGAGCCCCGGGGACCGCGATGCTGCGGGTGGGCGACCGGCTGGTGCGGCACCGCGTGACGGGCGCCGGGGATCCGCTCCTCCTCCTGCACGGCATCGGCCGCAGCCTCGAGGACTGGGACGAGCAGCACGCGCGCCTCTCCGACGCGCACGAGCTGCACAGCCTGGACCTGCCCGGATTCGGCTGGTCGGATCCCGTCGACGGGCCCTCCACGCTCGTCGCCCTCGCGGACGCCCTGCCCGCGTACCTCGACGCCGCGGGCGTGCGCGGCCGGGTGACCGTGGTCGGCAACTCGCTCGGCGGCGCCGTGGCGATGACGCTCGCGACCCGCCACCCGGAGCGCGTGCGGGCGCTCGTCCTCGCCGACAGCGCGGGCTTCGGCCGGGAGGTCACGGTGGGGCTCCGGCTCCTGGCCTTCGATCCGCTCGCGACCCTCGTGCTCCGCCCCACGCCCGGCAACTCGCGGCGCTCCACCCGCAGCGTCTTCCACGACCCCGCCCTGACCACCGCCGAGCGCGTGCGCCACGCCCAGGCGCTCTCGGCCCGTCCGGCCCATGCGGCCACCATGCTCGAGGTGGCCCGCGACCTCGGGACCGTCCGCGGCGTCAGCTCCGGGTGGCGCCGCCCCCTGGTGGAGGCGGTGCGCGCGTCGGGCCTGCCCGTGCTCGCGGTGTGGGGCGACCGCGACCGGATCCTCCCCGCCACCCACCTCCGCGGCGTCGCGCGCGAGCTCCCCGACGCGCGCCTGGAGCTGATCTCCCGCTGCGGCCACATGCCCCAGATCGAGCGCCCCGACGTCTTCGCCGGCCTCGTCCGCCGCTTCGCGGCGTCCCTGCCCCCGGAACCCGCGGCGCCCTGAGGACGGGCCGCGCGCGGGCGGGAGGGCGGTCCCTATCGTGAGCGTCCTCATCGATCCGGTACCAGCCGATCGCCCCCTCCTGCAGAACGGACACCTCCGTGCGCCCACGTCCCGCCCTGTCCTCCCGCCGCGTCCCCGCGACCGTCGCCGCCTGCGTGCTCCTCTGCCTCGGGGCCGGCTCCCCGGCGCTCGCGGCGTCGACGCCCGCACCCGCGACCCCGCCCGGCGCGTCGCTCGCCGGCACCTCG
>NZ_JAVCVL010000022.1:0-23061 GCF_032917815.1 Clavibacter sp. MX14-G9D
CGCGACGGCGGCCGCGCCGAGCCAGAGCCCGCCGGTGGCGAGCACGGGAAGCGCGGCAGCGACGGCGAACAGGGACCCGCCGAGCGGCGGCCCCGCGAACTCGTCGGCCACGAGCTGCGTGCCCGCGATGCGTGCGTTCGCCCGGTCGAGCCGGTCCCGCGGCACGAGCGACGGCAGCACGGCCACCGCAGCACCGTCGGCCGCGCTCTCCAGCACGCCGACGACCGCCATCACCGCGTACAGGGCGACGAGCGATCCGGCGCCCGCCTGCAGGGAGACGGCGAGCGCGACCACGGCGATGCCGCGGAGCGCGTTCGCCGTCACGAGGAGCGTCCGCCGGTCGAGCCGGTCGACGTGCACCCCGACCGGGAGCGCCACGACCAGCCGCACCAGCGCGTACGTCGTCGCCAGCCCCGCGACCGCGCGCGGGTCGTCGGCGAGGGACGCCGCGACGAGCGGCAGGGTGACGAAGACGAGCCCGTCCGCGAGGTTGGAGAGCGCGTTCGCGCCCCACAGCACCCGGAACGGGCTCGGGGTCCTCACACCGGGCCCGTCGGGACGCCGCGCGTCCCGACGGGCACCGGCACCGGGATCAGATCCCGGCGCCCTCGGGCGCGGCCGTCCTCGGGCCCGCGTCCGCGGAGGTCGATCCGGCGCCGGCGGACGTGCCCGCGGCGGTCGAGCCGAGGAACGAGCTGAGCGCCGTGGCGACGTCGATCCCCGTGGTGTCCTTCAGGAGCTTCGGCAGCGTCGCCATGTTCTCGGCCACCGAGCGGTTGAGCGCGTTGGCGCCGTCCGCGGAGATGATCGTCATGTTGTCGACGTTGGCGAGCGGCGCCGCCATCTCGCGGGCGATCTCCGGCATGGACGCGATGATGCGCGCCTGCAGGGCCTCGCGGGACAGCTTGTTCTGCGCCTCGGCGAGCGCGGCGGCCGCCTCGGCCTCGGCCTGGCCGCGGGCCTGGATCGCGTCCGCGTTCGCCTTCCCGAGCGCGGTGATGGACGCCGCCTCGTTCACGGCCGCGGTCTTCGCCGCCTCGGCGTTCTGCGTGCGCTGGTAGACCTCCACGTCGACCTTCGCCTTCTCGGCGTCGCGGGCGGCCTGCGCGTCCTGGACGGTCGCGTACTTCCGCGCCTCGGCGGGGAGCTCCACGTCGATGCGCAGGCGCTCCTTGGAGACCTCGGCCTGCGCGGCCACGGCGGTGCGCTCCTGGTCGGCGACCAGGCGGTCCTGCTCGGCCTTCGCGAGCTCGCCGGCGGCGAGCGCGGTGGCGTTGGCCCGGTCGGTGTCGGCCTTGATGGCCGCCCGGCGGAGGTCGAGCTCGAGCTGGCGCTCGGCGGTCTGCTGGTCGTTCTCGATCGCGGCGAGCGCGGAGATCCGCTTGTTCTCGGCCTCCGCGACCTCGGCGATCTGGCGGGCGCGCGCGGCGTTCGAGCGGGCCCGGTCGTCGAGGTAGGTGCTGCCCGGCGTCGTGATCTCGCGGACGTTGAGCGTCTCGATCTGGAGGCCCAGCTCCGCGAGGTCGTTCTTCGTCTGGTTCACGGCCTCCTGCGCCACCACCGAGAAGCTCTTCACGAGCTCGTCCACGGGACGGTCGCCGATGAGGCCGCGGATCGCGCCCTCGAGGGACTGCCGCACGATCTCCGGCAGCTGGTCCTGCTGCAGCAGGTAGCGCTGCACGGCCCGGCGCACGCCGTCCTCGGTGCCCGTCACCTTGAAGTTGACGGTCGCGACGACGGCGGTGTTGATGAAGTTCGCGTCCCGCGCCTCGGCCGTGACGCTCGTCTGGTACTGCTCGAGGGAGAGCGTGAAGCCCTCCTGGAAGATCGGCCAGATGAAGGTGCGGCCGCCGATGATGACCTTCTGCGGGCTTGAGAACCCGGCGCCGCCCTCGCTCTTCTCGGCGTTGCGGCCGACGATCACGAGCGCCTGGTTCGGCGGCACGCGGCGCACGCGCGAGGCGATGAACGCCACCAGCGCCACGAGGATGACGATGACGACGATCACGGCTATGGCGGTGGTGCCGCCGGATATCAGGTCCACGGGATGGTTCCTCTCGTTGGGACGGGTGCTGCTAGGTCTGGGGCGGGGCGTCGGGGGCGGGCTCCGGCTCGACGCGCACCCGGAAGCCGTCCTCGGACACCACGCGGATGCGCGTGCCGACGGCGAGCGGGGCGTCGCTCTGCGCGAGCCGCCGCTCGAGCTCGCGGATGTGCTCGAGCCGCACCTCCCCGCCGGTGGGCGAGGTGGGCGAGGTGACGACGCCGACCATGCCGACGGGCGAGTACCCGCCGCCGCTCTCCTGCTTCGCGACGAAGCGGACGGCGAGCTGCACGACCACGAGCGCGACGAGCGCGAGGGCCACCGCGATGGCGATGGCGCCGCCTGCGCCGATGCCGGCCTGGTCGGCGAGCACGCCGCCGACGCCGTAGATGGCGAGGGCCGCGCCGAGCGCGACGCCCGAGACGAGGCCGTCCCCGCCGCCGATGGCGTCGAGGAGGTCGCCGAGCAGGATGCTGGAGAGGAGGAGCAGGAGCCCGACCGCGCCGACGATCACGAAGACGATCACGCGGCGGCTCCCGGGCAGGCCGTCGCGGCGGTGACGTGCGCGCCGTCGTGGTGCGTGGTCATGCGGGGCCGATCTGCCGAGTTGTGTCCTTCGAAGGTACCGGGTGATCCGCGAAGCGTCGCCTCCTCGTCCGGGGGCCGCCCCACCGCCTATGCTCCGCCGGCGCCGCGTAGCCTCGACGGGTGATCCTCCTGTTCGGCACGCGCGCCCGCGACGCCCTCATCGTGGTCGTGACGTTCGCCTGCCTCCGCTGCGGCGTCACGGCCCCCCAGCGAGTCCTGCACCGGACGCTCCGCTTCACGCTCTTCCTCGTGCCCCTCCTCCGGCTGCGCTCGACCTACCGCGTGGTCTGCCCGACGTGCGGCCTCGAGACGCGCCTCACGAAGGACCAGGCGATGCACGCCCTGGAATGGGCGGTCCGCAACCGCGGCGCGCGCCGCTGACGCCCGGCCGACTCGCGATCCGGTCGCGTCGGCTCTTGACTCCCTCGCCCCGCCGATCTATTTTATCGATACAGGTTTTATCGATACATGAAGCACGAGGGAGTGCGATGACGACCATCGATCGCGATGCGGCAGCCGGGCCGTCGGGTGCCGCCTCGACCGTGCGCGGTCTGCTGGCGGATCCCTCGCTCCTCGTGGTCGACGACCGCTGGTACCTGTATCCCACGACCGACGGCAGCGAAGGATGGGCAGCCGACGCCTTCCACGCCTGGTCCTCCCCCGACCTCGTCACCTGGCGAGAGGAGGGCGAGGTGCTGCGGCTCGGCCGCGACGTGACCTGGGCCAGCGACCACGCCTGGGCCCCCGCGCCCTTCGAGCGGGACGGCGTCTTCTACCTCTACTACACCGCCGAGCAGTCCATCGGGGTCGCGCGGTCGGACAGCCCCACGGGCCCGTTCGTCGACCTCGGGCGGCCGCTCGTCGCTCGTGGCGACTACCACGGGACCGCGATCGACCCCTCCGTCTTCGAGGACGACGACGGGACCGTCCACCTGCTCTGGGGCAACGGGATCGCGCACATCGTGCCGCTCGCCCCCGACCTCGTGTCCTTCGACCCGGCAGCGGTCCGCTCCTGGACCCCCGCCGGGTTCCGCGAGGCCGTGAGCATCCACCGGCACGCGGGCGTCTGCTACGCCACATGGTCGGAGAACGACACGCGGGAGGCCGACTACCGCGTGCGCTGGGCCCAGGCGCCGCACCCGACAGGCCCCTGGACCGACGGCGGCGTGCTCCTCGAGAAGCGCCCCGAGCTCGGGATCCTCGGCACGGGCCACCATGCCGTCCACCGCGTCCCGGGCACGGACGACTGGATCATCGCCTACCACCGGTTCGCGATCCCGTCCGGGAACGGCCACCGGCGCGAGGTCGTCTTCGACCGCCTCCACCACCTCCCGGGCGGCGGGCTCGTCCCCGTCGTCCCGTCCCTCGACCACCTCCGGCTCCCGCTCCCCGCTCGCCCGCGCTGATCCGCGCGCGGCCGACCGGCTCCTCGACTCCCCCTCGCACGACCGCACCGCAGCACCACCCCTTCACCCACCCATACAGGTCCGTCCACCGGACGGACCGCTCGCACGGAGGAATGCAATGTCGCATCGTTCTCACGGGCCGCTCGCACGCAGCGCAGCCGCCCTCGCCACCCTCGCCCTGGGAGCAGCCGCCCTGTCGGGCTGCGCTCCCGGGGCCGACGACGGATCCACCAGGCTCTCGTTCTTCTCCTGGGACAACGAGGCCACCATGACCCCGGTCATCGACGCGTTCGAGGCGGCGAACCCCGGCATCACCGTGGAGTTCTCCAGCGCCCCGCCCGTCGCCGAGTACATCTCCACGCTGCAGACCCGCCTCGTCGGCGGCACCGGCGCGGACGTCTTCGCCATCGCCGCGGAGAACAAGACCAACCTCATCGACGCCGGCTACGTGAAGGACCTCACCGACGAGCCCTTCATGGCCGCGATGAGCCCCTTCAACACCGAGACGTACGGCCGCGACGGCCGCGCCTACGGGATGTCGACCAACTCCTGGGCGGGCGGGCTCCTCGTGAACGAGCAGCTCCTCGCCGACGCCGGCGTCACCGGGATCCCGACCTCGTGGGACGACTTCCTCGACGTGCTCGAGGACGTGAAGGCCACGGGGGTCACGCCGTTCTACGACGGTGCCGGTCAGATCCCGATGACGGTCGCCGCCATGGTCGGCGCCGAGGACGCGGCAGCCGGCGGCGACGTCGACGCCGCCATCTTCAGCGGGGACGCGGAGTTCGCCGACCTCTGGGACGAACCCCTCGCCGCCTACCAGGAACTGTTCGACCGCGACCTCATGAGCCAGGACGTCATCAGCCTCACCGGCGACCAGATCGTCGACGAGTTCGTGAACGGCCGGGTCGCGATCATGACCGCCGGCCCGTGGAACGTGCCCGCCGTCCGCGAGGCCGCCCCCGACATGGACATCGCGTTCGCGCCCGTGCCGACCCCGACCGGCGACGCCTTCTGGGCCGGCGCCGCATCCCCGGGCTACGCCATCAACGCGAAGAGCGAGAACACGGAGGCCGCCGAGGCGTTCCTCACCTTCCTCGGCAGCGAGGAGGGCGTCGGGCTGTTCCAGAAGGAGACGGCCGCGCTGACCACGACCGACAACTACACCCCCGAGATCGACCCGGCGCTCCAGCCCAACCTCGAGGGCCTGCAGAGCGGCGACTTCTACCTGCCGCAGATCGCGTGGCCCCGCTACCAGGACGCCCTCAACACCGACGCGGTGGCGCAGATCCAGCTCATGATCCAGGGTTCGGCGACGCCGGCGGACGTGTCCGCGGCGCTGCAGACCCGCCTCCAGGAGCAGGAGGGCTGATCTGGCGGAGGCGCGGCGCCCCTTCGCGCCGCGCCTCCCCCGGTCGTCTCCCCGCACCGACACGAGAGGTAGTCATGTCCACCATCGCCCCTGCACGTCCCACGGTCCCGCCCCCGGCGGGCCGCCCGCGCGACACCCGCCGGTCCGGAGCCGCCCGCCGACGTGAGCAGCTCGGCACGCAGGCGTTCCTGATCCCGATCCTGCTGGTGTTCGTCGTCCTGTTCGCCATCCCGCTCGCGCAGTCGTTCTACTTCAGCCTCACCGACTTCGACGGGTACTCCGCCGAGGCGCGGTTCGTGGGGTTCGACAACTACGCGAGCATCCTCCGCGACCCGGCCATGCTCGCCGGCTTCCGCTTCACCCTGCTGTTCAGCGTCGGCACCACCGTCCTGGTGACGGCCCTCGCGCTGCCCCTCGCCGTGGTGCTCAACAAGCCGTTCCGCGGCCGCGGCGCGGTCCGGGCGATCCTGTTCTTCCCCGCCATCCCCAGCATCGCGATCCTCGGGCTCGTCTGGGGGCTGATCCTCTCGCCGCTCGGGTCGGGCGCCATCAACTGGGTGCTGCGCACGCTCCTCGGCCTCGGCGCGGTGCCGTGGCTGTCGAACAGCTCCCTGGCGCAGCTGTCGGTGATCATCGTGGGCGTGTGGTCCATGACCGGGTGGCACGCGATCCTCTACCTCGCCTACCTGCAGTCGATCCCGGAGGACTACTACGAGGTCGCCCGGCTCGACGGGGCATCCGCCCGGCAGCGGTTCCAGTCCATCACCCTCCCGCTGCTCGCCCCCGCGATCACCGTGAGCACGCTCCTGCTGATGACGGGCGGACTCAAGGTCTACGACCTGCCGTTCACGCTCACGAAGGGCGGTCCGGGGTTCTCGACCTACACGATCACGCAGTCCATCATCCAGAGCGGCGTCGCGCAGGCGCAGTTCGGCAAGGCCTCGGCGCTCGCCGTGGTGTTCCTCCTGGTGGTCGGCGCCATCGTCGCCGTCCAGCTCCTCCTCTCCCGTCGCGTCGAAGGGCGGCTCTCATGAGCGGCAGCACCGCGGGCATCCCGCCCGTCCCCCTCCGCCCACGCCGCCGCAGCGGGGCCCGAGCCCGCCAGCGGTGGTCGTCCGGCGTCACCAGCGTCCTGATGATCGCGCTGGCCGCGGTCGTCGGCGCGCCGTTCTACTACATCGTCGTCAACACCTTCAAGACGCAGGCGGAGACCAGCCGCTCCCCGTTCGGGCTCCCCGCCTCCCTCGACCTGGGGAACTACGCGGACGTGCTCGCGTCGGTGCCCATCGCGGGGGCGTTCCTCAACACCCTCTACATCACCGTGGTCTCCGTGGCCGTGATGCTCCTCATCGGGTCCATGGCGGCGTACGCGATGCTGCTGCGGAGGACCGTCGTCAACCGCATCGCCGCCGTCGTGCTCGTCATCGCGTTCCTGGTGCCGGGGCAGGCGACCCTGATCCCGCTCTACCGGATGATGGCGGGTGCCGGCCTCGTGGACAGCCGCAACGGCCTCATCGTGCTCTACGCGGCGGGCGCCGTCTTCTGCTACTTCCTCATCCAGGGCTACCTCCGCACCCTGCCCGTGGAGGTATTCGAGGCGGCGCGCATCGACGGCGCCGGACCCTGGCAGATCTACTGGCGCATCGTGCTCCCGCTCATCCGCCCGATCCTCATCACGGTCGGCGTGTTCCAGACGATGTGGGTGTGGAACGACTTCATCACGCCGAACGTCTTCATCAGCAGCCCCGAGAAGCAGACGCTCGTGCTGCAGGTCTACAAGGCGGTCGGGCAGTTCGGCGTCAACTGGCCGGCGTTCCTGACGCTCAGCGTCATCGTGCTGCTGCCGATGGTCGTGTTCTTCATCGCGATGCAGAAGCACATCGTCGGCGGCCTCGTGTCGGGGAGCGTCAAGGGGTGACGCCCGGGGAGCCCGCCGCCTACGCGATGGCCTACTTCGAGCCGGGCGACCGCGAGGACGGCGAGCGGATCCGCCTCGCCGTCAGCGACGGGCCCGATCCCCTCGCCTGGACCCGTGTCGCCGACGGGCGGCCGGTGCTCGCGTCGGAGGTGGGCGAGCACGGGCTCCGCGACCCGTTCCTCCTCCGCGACGAGCGGCGCGGCGTCTTCGTCCTGCTCGCGACCGACCTCCGCACCTGGCCCGACGAGGACTGGGACCGCGCCGTGCACCGCGGCAGCCGGTCCATCGCGGTCGCGGAGTCCGCGGACCTGGTCACGTGGTCCGCCGTCCGCCTGGTCCGCGTCGCCCCGGACGACGCGGGGAACGCCTGGGCGCCGAAGGCCGTCTGGATCCCGGGCGCCGGCGAGTGGGAGGTGCTCTTCGCCGCCGGCCCGCGCGCCGGGTCCGAGGCCGGCAGCGGCACCTGGGCCGGCGCGCCGGGCGGCCACCAGCGCATCCTCGCGACCCGGACCCGCGACTTCCGCACGTTCTCGCCCGCGCGCGTCGCCGTGGACACGGGGAGGGACCTCATCGACATGGCGCTCCTGCCCCACGGCGGTCGCGTGCTCCGGTTCTCGGTCGAGGATGCGTCGGGCGGCACGGGGCCCCGACGCGGCACCGCCGTCTCGGTCGAGGTCGGCGACCGGGTCGACGGCCGGTTCCGGCTCGTGGCACGCGGCGTCGGCATGCCCGAGCTCGTGCACGGTGAGGGTCCCGCGCCGTTCGTCGGCATCGGGGGCGACGACACCATCTGGCTCCTCGTCGACGAGTTCGGGCACCGGGGCTGCCAGGTGCTCTCGACCGGCGGCGACGGCACCGGGCCGTGGACGCATCGTCCCGAGGCCCGCCTGCCCGACCGTGCGCGCCACGGGTCGGTCCTCGCCGTCTCCGCCGCCGAGGCTGCCGTGCTGCGTGCCGGGGCCGACGGTCGTGGTCGCGACGCCCGCCCGTCGGCGTAGTCGACGCGCCCCTCCGGGTGGCAGACTCGTGATCCGATGAGGAAGACGGGCCTGGTGACCATCTACGACGTCGCCCGGGAAGCGGGCGTGTCGGCCATGACCGTCTCCAACGTCATCAACGACCATCCGCACGTGCGCGACGCGACGCGCACGAAGGTGGTCGACGCCATGACCCGGCTCGACTACCGGATCAACGTCTCCGCCCGCAACCTCCGCGCCGGCCGCACCGGCACCATCGGCCTCGTCGTGCCCGAGTTCGACCGGCCCTACTTCGGGCAGCTCGCGGCCCGGATCGTCGAGGCCGCGACGTCGCACGGCTTCCGGGTGGTGCTCGAGCAGACAGGTGCCCGTCGCGACGCCGAGCTCGAGTCCCTGTCCATGTCCCGCAACAGCGTGTACGACGGGCTGATCCTGAGCGCGGTCGGACTCGGGGCCGGCGACGCGGAGCTCCTGCGCGTCGAGAATCCGCTCGTCATCCTCGGCGAGCGCATCTTCGAGGGCCCGGTCGACCATGTCGCCATGCCGAACGCGGAGGGCGCCCGACTCGCGGTCGCGCACCTCATCGAGGCCGGATGCCGTCGCATCGCGATGATCGGGGACCCGGATCCCGGCGACGTGACCGCCGGCGCCCTGCGCATGGACGGCTACCGTCGGGCTCATGCGGACGCGGGACGCGCCGTCGCGCCCGAGCTGCTCGTCGGCCGTTTCGAGTACTCGATGGCGGGCGGCCACGCCGCGATCACGCGCCTGATGGGATCCGGCGCCGAGTTCGACGGCGTCTTCTGCGTCACCGACACGGTCGCCATGGGCGTCCTCCGGGGACTCGCCGACGCGGGGCGCCGGGTGCCGGACGACGTGCGCGTGGTGGGCTTCGACGAGATCCCCGAGAGCGCGTACCTCGTGCCGGGCCTCACGTCCGTGGACCCCGACCACGACTTCATGGCGCGCACGGCCGTGGACCGGCTCGTGCGGCGCATCGAGGGCGACCGGACGCCGGCTCGCGAGTTCCTCGCGGAGCCGCGCCTCGTGATCCGCGGCTCCTCCGCGCGCCGCTGACGCCCGGCCGGCGCCCACCTCCCTCGCAGGAATCCCGACCAGGGGTTAGGAATAAGTTTCGTCCCGCGCCTACAGTGGGAGTGGCGCCAAGCGCCGCTGCCATCAACGACGACGGGAGGGATGCGACGATGCATTCGATCAGCAGGAGACAGGCACTGGGGGTGGGGGCCGCCGCCGCGGGGACGCTGGCGCTCGCGTCGTGCTCGGCACCGGGCGGGAGGCTGGTCAACTCCGATCCGGTCATCCCGGCCGTCGCCGCGGGCGAGAAGGTCACGCTCACGTACTGGGCGTGGCTGAAGGACCTCCAGAAGGTCGCGGACGTCTGGAACGCGCAGAACCCCGACATCCAGGTCGAGGCCGTCTGGATCCCCGGCGGCAACGCCGGCGGCTACCAGAAGATGTACTCCGCCATCACGGCGGGCGGCGGGCCCGACATCGGCCAGGTCGAGCTCCGGCAGCTGCCCGAGTTCCTCCTCGCCAACGGGCTGGTCGACCTCACCCGCTACGGCGTGGACGAGTACCGCGACAGGTACGACGAGGCGCTGTGGAAGCAGGTCAGCTTCCAGGACGGCGTCTTCGGGATCCCGCAGGACTCCGGCCCGATGGCGTTCTACTACCAGCCGGCGCTCCTCGACCAGGTGGGCGGCCAGCCGCCCGCCACGTGGGACGACTGGGCGGCCCTCAGCGCCGAGGTGCGGAAGACGGGCGCGGGGAACTACCTCGACTGCTTCCCCGTGTCGGACGCCTCCGTCTTCACGTCGTACGCGACCCAGGCCGGCGCGAACTGGTTCAAGGTCGACGGCGAGCGCTGGGTCATCGACATGCTCGACGACCGCACGCTCGAGGTCGCCGCGTTCTTCGACAAGGCCATCGACGACGACATCGTCAACACCAGCTTCACCGCCTACTCGCCGCCCTGGTACGCGGCCGCCGCCGACGCGAAGATCTTCGGCTGCACGAGCGCCAGCTGGGGCGACGCCCTCATCCAGTCGGTCTCCGGCGGCGAGGGCAAGTGGCGCGTCGCGCCCATGCAGACGTGGTCGTTCGACGGGTCCTACGGGTCCAGCTACCTCGGCGGATCCACCGCGGCCGTGCTCGCGAACAGCAAGCACCCCGCCGAGGCCCTCAAGTTCATGACGTGGATGACCACCTCCCCGGAGGGCATCGACGCGATGATCGCGAACTCCGGCATCGGCTGGTCGCCCTCGCCCGACTACATCGGCGCACCCCGGCAGGAGCCCAGCGAGTTCTTCAGCGGGCAGTCCTACAACGAGGAGGTCTTCGTGCCCGCAGCCCGCGAGCAGAACCTGGAGTGGACCTGGTCCCCGCTCACGCAGTACACGCTCAACACCCTCCAGGACGAGTTCCGCCGGAAGCTCACGAGCGGGCAGACCCTCGTCGACTCCCTGCCGCTGGCGCAGGAGGCCGTGATCGAGGCGTTCCGCAACAAGGGCCTGCGCGTCGAGGCGGCCTCCGCATGAGCACCGCGACGAGGCCCGCCGGGGCCCACCGCGGCGAGCACGCCGCCGACCGCCCCGCCCGCGCACCCCGCGCGGGCGTCGGCAAGGGCCAGCTGAAGAAGTCGCAGACCATCGCGCCGTGGGTGATGCTCACGCCGTTCCTCGCGGTGTTCCTGCTGACCTTCGTCCTCCCGATCATCTACGCCGTCTTCCAGTCGTTCACGACCGTGCGGCGGGAGGGGCTCTTCGGCGAGCAGGGCGTCACGACCGTATTCGCCGGATTCGAGAACTACGCGCTCGCGCTCGCGAACGACGCCTTCACGGCGTCCATCGGCCGGGTGCTGCTGTTCGGCATCGTGCAGGTGCCCGTGATGATCATCCTCTGCACGGTCCTCGCGCTCCTCCTGGAGTCGGCGTCGGCGAAGTGGCCGCAGTTCTTCCGGGCGGCGTACTTCATGCCGTACGGCGTGCCCGGCGTCATCGCGACGATCCTCTGGGGCTTCCTCTACATCCCGGGCCTGTCGCCCATCATCGACATCGGCGAGATGTTCGGGCTGCAGCTCGACTTCCTCAGCGCCGGGACGGTGCTCTGGTCCATCGCGAACATCGTGACCTGGACCTACACGGGCTACAACATGCTCATCATCATCGCGCAGCTGAAGTCGATCCCCGGGGACGTCTACGAGGCCGCGCGCATCGACGGGGCGGGCGCCTGGCGGACGGCGTTCTCCATCCAGCTGCCGCTCATCCGGCCCGCGCTCGTGCTCGCCACCGTGTTCTCGATCATCGGGACGCTGCAGCTGTTCGCGGAGCCGCAGGTGCTCGCCACCTCCGCCCCCGCGATCGACTCGCAGTACACGCCGAACCTCTCGGCGTACACCACGGCGTTCGCGTACAACGACTACGGCGTCGCCGCCGCGCAGGCGGTCATCATCGCCCTCGCCGCGTTCGTGCTGTCGTTCGTCTTCCTCGCGATCACCAACAGGAAGCCCAAGGAGGAGCGGGAAGCCGCCGCAGCGAGGAAGAAGGGGGCGCGCGCATGACCGCCACGCAGGAGGTCGCCACGACCTCGACCGACCAGGCCGCCGCGAAGGCGGAGCACAAGCGGGCCGCGCAGGCCGCGGAGGCGAAGGTGAGCCGGCCCTCCAAGGCCGGCGGCGCCGCGGGCGCGGGCACGAAGCCCGCCACCCGGATCCTCGTCACGGCGATCCTCGCGCTCGTCGCCCTGTACTTCCTCGTCCCCGTCTACTACATCGTGGTCGCCGCCACGAAGACGACGGCCGACCTGTTCAGCACCAACGGGTTCCTGTTCGCGAACATGAACCTCTGGCAGAACCTCACGATGGTGTTCACCTACAACGACGGCATCTTCGTCCGGTGGTTCCTCAACTCGGTGCTCTACGCCGGGGTGGGCGCGCTCATCGCGACGTACTTCGCCGCCGCCGGCGGGTACGCGCTCGCCAAGTACCGGTTCCGGGGATCGAACATCGTCTTCGGCACCATCCTCGGCGGCGTGCTCGTGCCGGGTACCGCCACCGCGCTGCCGCTGTTCCTGCTGTTCAGCAGCATGGGCATCGCGAACACGTACTGGTCGGTGCTCATCCCGTCGCTCGTGTCGCCGTTCGGCCTGTTCCTGTGCCGCATCTACGCGCAGGCGTCGGTGGAGGACGCGGTCATCGAGTCGGGCCGGATCGACGGGGCGAGCGAGCTGCGGATCTTCCACACGCTCGCGCTCCGCTCGATGACGCCTGCGCTCGTGACGGTGTTCCTGTTCCAGCTGGTCGGCATCTGGAACAACTACTTCCTGCCGCTGATCATGCTGGCCGACGACAAGCTGTACCCGATCACCCTCGGCCTCAACAACTGGCGGAGCCAGGTCGACCGTCTGCCGGAGTTCTACCAGCTGACCACCGGCGGCGTGCTCGTCTCGATCATCCCGCTCATCGCCGCGATGATCGTCCTGCAGAAGTACTGGCGCGGCGGCCTGACCGACGGCGCCGTCAAGGGCTGATCCGCGGCGCCGTCGAGGGCCGACCTCGACGGACCGCACCCGCGACCGATCGCGGACGGCCGGGCAGGGCGACCTGCCCGGCCGTCCGCGCATTCGGCGCGGCGCCCCCCGACCCACGATGATGGGAGCGCGGCACGTCGCCGCACCCGCCCACGCGCAAGGAAGCCCATGACGCACGCCCTCCCCTACTTCGAGGACTTCGCCCCCACGACGGGCCCGGCCCGCCGCCCCCGTTCCTGCCTGCACTCGGATGCCCCGCGCATCGTGCTGAACGGCGACTGGCGGTTCCGCCTCTCCCCCAGCCCCCGCGGCCTCGACGAGACCATGGCCGATCCGGCCTTCGACGACTCCGGCTGGGACGAGATCCCCGTCCCGAGCCACTGGGTGCTCGGCCAGGACGGCCGCTTCGGCCTCCCCGCCTACACCAACGTGCAGTACCCGTTCCCCGTCGAGCCGCCCTTCGTGCCCGACGAGAACCCGACGGGCGACTACCGCGTCGAGATCGACGTGCCCACCACGTGGGAGTCGCTCGAGCGCGTCGTCCTCCGCTTCGAGGGCGTCGAATCCGCCTTCAAGGTGTGGTGGAACGGCGACGCCGTCGGCACGGCGATGGGCTCGCGCCTCTCGCACGAGTTCGACGTGACCGAGTTCCTCCGCCCCGGCGCCAACGTGCTCGCCGTCCGCGTGCACCAGTGGTCGATCGCCAGCTACCTCGAGGACCAGGACCAGTGGTGGATGCCCGGCATCTTCCGCGACGTCACCCTCCTCGGCCGCCCCGAGGGCGGCATCGACGACGCGTGGACCCGCGCCGAGTACGACCACGAGACGGGGGCCGGCACGGTCCACGTCGAGGTCGACGCCGAGCCCGCCGCCTTCCCCGTCACCCTCGAGGTCGAGGACCTCGGGATCCACGTGACGTGGGCCACCCCCGCCGACGTCGCCCCCGTGCACGTCGACCGGGTCGAGCCGTGGAGCGCCGAGAGCCCCACGCAGTACCAGGGCTTCCTCCGCACCAACGTCGAGGCCCTCTCGATCCGCCTCGGCTTCCGCACGGTGCGCATCGAGGGCGACCGCTTCCTCGTCAACGGCCGCCGCGTCGTGTTCCACGGCGTCAACCGCCACGAGGCCCACCCGGAGCGCGGCCGCGTCTTCGACGAGGACCACGCGCGCGCCGACATGCTGCTGATGAAGCAGCACAACGTGAACGCCATCCGCACGAGCCACTACCCGCCGCACCCCCGCGTCCTCGACCTCGCCGACGAGCTCGGATTCTGGGTCATCGACGAGTGCGACCTCGAGACCCACGGCTTCGAGTTCGGCGGCTGGGTCGGCAACCCCAGCGACGACCCGCGCTTCGCCGACCACTACATGGACCGCATCGAGCGCACGGTCGAGCGCGACAAGAACCACCCCTCCATCGTCATGTGGTCGCTCGGCAACGAGTCCGGCACCGGCCGGAACCTCGCCGCCATGTCCGCCTGGGTCCACCGCCGCGACCCCGGACGTCCCGTGCACTACGAGGGCGACTACACGGGCGAGTACACCGACGTCTACTCGCGCATGTACTCGAACCTCCAGGAGACCGAGTCCATCGGCAGCGACGTCGTCCCCGGCGACCTGCTCGGCTGCACGCCGGGCGAGGGCATGCGCCAGCGCTCGAAGCCCTTCATCCTCTGCGAGTACGTGCACGCCATGGGCAACGGCCCCGGCCAGATCGCCGAGTACGAGGACCTCGTGCTCCGCTACCCGCGCCTGCACGGCGGCTTCGTGTGGGAGTGGCGCGACCACGGGATCCTCGCCGAGACCGTCGACGGCGAGGCGTTCTACGCGTACGGCGGCGACTTCGGCGAGGTCGTGCACGACGGCAACTTCGTGATGGACGGCATGGTCCTGCCCGACGACACCCCCACGCCCGGCCTCGCCGAGTACAAGGCCGTCGTGCAGCCCGTCGCGTTCCGCCTCGAGCGCGACGGCGGATCCGCGTCCCTCGTCGTCGAGAACCGCTACCACACGGTCTCCACCGCGCACACGAGCCTCGTCTGGGTGCTCGCGGTCGACGGCGACGACGTCGCCACGGGCGTCCTCGACCCGGCGCCCGCGCCCGCGGGCGGGACCGCCGTGGTGCCGCTGCCCGCCGACGCGCTCGACGCCGGCAGCTCCGCCGTGGACGGCGCCGAGGTCTGGCTGACCGTGCAGGCGATCCTCCGCGACGACGCGCCGTGGGCCGAGGCCGGCCACGTGGTCGCCGTCGCCCAGTTCGACCTCACCCCCGCGCCCCGCCCCGCCGTGCCCGCGCGCTGGGTCGACGCCGACGAGGACGCCTACCCCGCGTCGGGCGCGGCCCGCCTCACCCTCGGCGACGGCGAGTTCGACCTCGCGACCGGGCGCCTCGTGCGCCTCGGCTCCCTCGAGGTCGACGGCCCGCGCCTGGAGCTGTGGCGCGCGCCGACCGACAACGACCGCAGCGACAGCAGCGGCTCCTACGAGCTCGCCGACCCGCGCCTCACCTTCGGCAAGGGCGTGCCCGGGCCGTCGAGCGAGGCGCGCTGGCGCGGCGCGGGCCTCGACCGGCTGACCCACCGGGTCCGCGAGGTGAAGGTCGGGTCCGGCTCGCTCACCGTCGTGGTGCGCACGAGCGCGGCGCAGTCCTTCGACTCCGTCGACACGACGTACTGCTGGACCGAGGGCGCCGACGGCGACCTGGGCCTCCGCGTCGACATCGTGCCGAGCGCCGGGTGGGCCGTCACGTGGCCCCGCGTCGGGATCCGCTTCGACCTCCCCGCGAGCGTCACGAACGCGGAGTGGTTCGGCACCGGGCCCTTCGAGTCGTACCCCGACTCGCGCCGTGCGGCGCTCGTCGGCCGGTTCTCGTCGCTCGTCGACGACCTGGGCGCCGTCTACTCGCGTCCCCAGGAGACCGGCCACCGCAGCGACCTGCGGGAGCTGGAGCTCGGCACGTTCGACGGCGAGGGCGGCATCGTGATCCACGCGGCGCCCGACACCGCGGGCCGTCGCCCCGGCTTCACGGCCTCGCGGCACACGCCGCAGGAGCTCGACCGCGCGGCCCATCCGCACGAGCTGCCCGCGAGCGAGGCGGTGCACCTCTACATCGACGCGGCGCAGCACGGGCTCGGATCCCGCGCGTGCGGCCTCGACGTGCTGCCCGAGCACCAGCTCTGGCCGTCGGCGCGCACGCTCGAGCTCACCATCCGCAGCCGCTGACGCGGAGCACGTGACGGGCCGCCGCATCCGGCGGCCCGTCGCTCGCCCTCCGGCCGGAGGGCGGGCAAGCTGGAGACGACGGCGTCCGATGGCGGGCGCGAGGAGGACGCATGACCGACACCATCGAGCAGGGCACCGCGGGCACCAACTGGGCCGGCAACTACGCGTACCGGGCGAGCGCCGTGCGCACGCCGACGAGCGTCGAGGAGCTGCGGACCATCGTCCGCGAGTCGCCCCGCCTCCGCGTCCTCGGCTCCCGCCACTCGTTCAACGACATCGCCGACTCCGACGTGCTGGTCTCGCTCGCGGAGCTCCCCGCCGACCTCGTGGTCGACCGGGACGCGAGCACGGCCACGTTCTCGGCGGGCCTCGCCTACGGGAAGCTCGCCGAGCTCCTCGGCGAGGAGGGCCTCGCCATCCACAACCTCGCCTCGCTCCCCCACATCTCGGTCGCCGGCGCCATCGCGACCGCCACGCACGGGTCCGGCATCGGCAACGGCAACCTCGGCACGGCGGTCGCCGCCCTCGAGCTCATCACCGCCGACGGCGAGACGGTCACCTACCGCCGCGGCGACGACGACTTCGACGGGGTCGTGGTGGGCCTCGGCGCGCTCGGCGTCGTCACGCGCATCACGCTCGACGTCGAGCCCGCCTACCTCGTGCGCCAGCGCGTGTTCGAGGGCCTCTCCTGGGACGCGTTCGACGGGAACCTCGAGGACGTCTTCGGGGGCGCCTACAGCGTCAGCGTGTTCACGCGCTTCGGCGAGGCCACCGACCAGGTGTGGCTGAAGAGCCGCGTGCAGCTCGACGTCGACGGCCAGCCCGAGGACGAGGTCGTCGTGCCCGACTACTTCGGGGCGCCCGCCGCGACCGAGGAGCGCCACCCGATCCTCGGCATCGACCCCGTGAACAGCACCTCGCAGCTCGGGGTCGTCGGCCTCTGGTCCGACCGCCTGTCGCACTTCAAGATGGGCTTCACGCCGAGCGACGGCGAGGAGATCCAGTCGGAGTTCCACGTGCCGCTCGACCGGGCCGTCGAGGCCGTCCAGGCGCTCCGCGCGATGGGCGACCGGATCCGCCCGATCCTCCTCGTCTGCGAGCTGCGCGCCGTGGCCGAGGACCGGCTGTGGCTGAGCCCCCAGTACGGGCAGACCACCATCGGCCTGCACTTCACCTGGAAGCGCGAGCAGGAGGCCGTGGAGGCTCTGCTCGTCGAGCTCGAGGCGGCCATCCGCCCCTTCGGCGCCCGGCCGCACTGGGGCAAGGTGTTCACCGCCGGGGCGGCCGACATCGCCCCGCTGTACCCGCGGGCCGGCCACTTCCTCGCCCTCGCCGAGCGGCTCGACCCCGAGGGCAAGTTCCGCAACGCCTGGTTCGACCGCTCGCTGCGCGGCTGAGGCGCATCCGGCCCTGACCGGCACCTGGCCCGCGATCCCCACCACCGACGACACTGTCCTCCAGGTGCGGGAATCGCGGGCCGGCGTCGTGTACGGCGCGTAGGGTGAGCACCATGGCGCCCGAGACCTCCTCCTACGTGCCCGCCCCCGGGCGGATCACGATGTTCTCCACCACCTGGTGCGGCTACTGCCGCCGGCTGAAGGCGCAGCTCGACCGCGCGGGCATCGGCTACGACGAGGTGGACATCGAGCAGGTCCCCGGCACCGCCGAGCTGGTCGAGGCCATCAACGGCGGCAACCAGACGGTGCCCACCGTCCTCTTCCCCGACGGCTCGTCCGCCACCAACCCGTCGCTCGCCGACGTGACCGCGAAGGTGGCCTGAGCCATGCAGCACCACGACCTCAGCGAGATCCCCGACTTCCTCGCGGCCTGGATGCGCGAGCAGCGCTGGTTCGCCTCCAAGGGCACCGAGCCCCGCCTCGAGCGCATCGGCGGGTGGAGCTTCAGCGACGAGGGCTGGTTCGCCCGCATCGAGACGCACCTGATCATCGACCACGGCAGCGCGAAGCCCGTGCTGTACCAGGTGCCGCTCACGTACCGGCAGGCGCCGCTGGAGGAGCTGAAGCCCTTCCACATCGGCACCATCGTCGAGGACGACGGCGTCGAGCTGCACGTCTACGACGGACCGCACGACCCCGCGTACGCCTGGGCGCTCATCCGCACCATCCTCGACGAGCGCGACGCGGACGTCGACGAGACCTCGCTCGGCGCGACCGCGCGCGGCCAGCGCCAGCCGGGCGTCGAGATCGCGACCGTCGTCGGGTCCCACGTGCTCTCGGGCGAGCAGTCGAACACGTCGATCATCTACGACATGGTCTCGGCCGACGGCCAGGCCATCAACCCGATGATCGTGAAGGTGTTCCGCGCCCTGCACCACGGCGAGAACCCCGACGTGGTCCTGCAGTCCGCCATCGCGGGCGCCGGCTCCCGGCTCGTGCCGCAGACCATGGGCAGCGTGCTCGCCGAGTGGAGCGACTCCGGCCGCGAGGTCGGCCACGCCATCGGGCATGTCGCGTTCGCGCAGGAGTTCCTGCCCGGCGTCACGGACGCCTGGCGCGTCGCGCTCCGCGCCGCCGAGGCCGACGCCGACTTCCAGGCCGAGGCCCGCGCGCTCGGCGAGGCCACGGCCGACGTGCACGCCACGCTCGCCGCCGCCCTCCCCACCGTCGAGGCCACGCCCGACGTCATCGAGGGGATCATGGTCAGCTTCCGCCGCCGCCACGCGACGGCCGAGCGCGAGGTGCCGGAGATCGCGGCCTTCCACGACGCCATCTCGAGCGTGTACGACGCCGCGGAGAAGGGCGAGTGGCCGAAGCTGCAGCGCATCCACGGCGACTACCACCTGGGCCAGGTGCTCTCGGTGCCGAACCGGGGCTGGGTCCTCCTCGACTTCGAGGGCGAGCCGCTGCGGCCCATGCACGAGCGCTCCCTGCCCGACGTCACGCTCCGCGACGTCGCCGGCATGCTCCGCTCGTTCGACTACGTCGCCGGCTCCTACGCCCTGGCCCACCCCGGCAAGTCCGCGGCCTCCTGGGCGTCCGCCGCCCGCCGTGCGTTCGTCGACGGCTACATCGCCCGCTCCGGCACCGACCTCCGCGCGAACCGCGCCCTGCTCGACGCGTTCGAGATCGACAAGGCCGTGTACGAGGCGATCTACGAGGTGCGCAACCGGCCCGGCTGGCTCTCGATCCCGCTGCAGGCCGTCGCGCGCCTCGCCACCCGCTCGAGCACGCTCGGCGCGGCGACCACGCCGGGCGCGACCGGCCCGCGCGAGGCGGGGCCGCTCGTCCCCTGACCTCGGCGGGCACCCGGAGCCGGGGACGGCTCCGTCCTCTCCGCGCTCGGGCCCGGTAGCATCGGCGCACGCTCGCGTCCGTGCCCGGCCGTGGCCGACGGAGGGGACGCGGATGCTCGGACAGGCGCTGCTCGCCCTCGTCGGCATCGCGCTGATCCTCCTCTCCTGGCCCTCCGGTGCATCCGCCGACGGGTCGGGCTGGTGGGGCGTCGTCGGAGGCGGGCTCATCGTCGTCGGCGCCGCCCTGGCTGCCGTCCGGGCCCGTCGCCCGGGCCGCGTCCGGCGAGGGTCACGGCCGCGTCGGTAGGCTCGACGGATGACCGACCCCGCCGTCCCGGCCGTCTCCGAGTCCGCATCCGCCACCCCGCCCGTCGCCGAGCAGCGCCCCATCGAGCGCACGTTCCACGGCGACACCTTCGTCGACCGGTACGAGTGGCTGCGCGACAAGGACGACGCCGACGTCATCGCGCATCTCGAGGCCGAGAACGCGTACACCGAGGCGGTGACCGCGCACCTGGAGCCGCTGCGCGAGACGCTGTTCACGGAGATCAAGGACCGCACGCAGGAGACCGACCTCTCCGTCCCCGTCCGCCAGGGCGACTGGTGGTACTACGCCCGCACGGTCGAGGGGTCGCAGTACGCGATCCGCTGCCGCCGCCCTGTCCAGGGTCCGGACGACTGGACGCCGCCCGTCGTCGAGGCCGCCGCGGACGGCGTCGCGGTCGAGGGCGAGCAGGTGCTCCTCGACTCGAACGCCGAGGCGGAGGGCCACGAGTTCTTCTCGCTCGGCGCGTTCGAGGTCAGCCCCGACGGCTCGCTCCTCGCCTACTCGACCGACACCGAGGGCGACGAGCGCTTCACGCTCCGGATCCGCGACCTCGCCACGGGCCAGGACCTCGCCGACGAGATCCCCGGCACCAGCCACGGTGCCACGTTCTCCGCCCACGGCGACCACCTGTTCTACGTCACGGTCGACGACGCCTGGCGCCCCGACACCGTGTGGCGCCACCGCGTCGGCACCCCTGCGGCGCAGGACGTGAAGGTGTTCACCGAGCCCGACGAGAGCTACTTCACGGGCTTCGGCATGACCCGCAGCCGCCAGTACCTCATGATCCAGGTCGGCTCGAAGATCACGACCGAGGTGCTGCTGCTCGACGCGGGCGACCCGACGGGCGCGTTCCGCCCGGTCTGGCCGCGCCGCCACGGCGTCGAGTACGACGTCGACCACGCGGTCATCGACGGCAGCGACCGGCTCCTCATCCTGCACAACGACGGCGCCACCAACTTCGAGCTGATCGACGTGCCCGCCGACGACCCGACCTCCACCACGGACCGCCAGGTCGTCATCCCGCACGACGACGACGTGCGCCTCGAGGACGCGAGCGCGTTCGCCGACCACGTCGTCGTGTCGTACCGCCGCGAGGGCCTCACGCGCGTCGGCGTGATCCCGTTCGACCGGGTCCTCGACGGCGAGCAGCTGCACGAGATCGCCTTCGATGAGCCGATCTACACGGTCGGCACCGCGGGCAACCCGGAGTTCGCGCAGCCCACCGTGCGCCTCGGGTACACGAGCCTCGCGACGCCCTCCACCACCTACGACTACGTGCTGGCCACCCGCGAGCTGCGCCTCCTCAAGCAGCAGCCGGTGCGCGGCGGCTACGACCCCGACGACTACGTGCAGACCCGCGAGTGGGCGACCGCGGAGGACGGCACGGAGATCCCGCTGTCGGTCGTCTACAAGCGCGGCCTCGTGCACCCGGGCACGCCCGCGCCGCTCCTGCTGTACGGCTACGGCTCGTACGAGGCGAGCATCGACCCGTCGTTCTCCATCGCGCGGCTGTCGCTGCTCGACCGGGGCATGGCGTTCGTGATCGCGCACGTGCGCGGCGGCGGCGAGATGGGCCGCCGCTGGTACGACGAGGGCAAGACGCTCACGAAGCGCAACACCTTCACCGACTTCGTGGCGGCGGCCGACCACCTCATCGCGCGCGGGTGGACGAGCCCCGACCGCCTGGTGGCCGAGGGCCGGAGCGCCGGCGGCCTGCTCATGGGCGCGGTCGCGAACATCGCGCCCGACCGGTTCGCCGGGATCCTCGCGGGCGTGCCGTTCGTCGACGCGCTCACGAGCATCCTCGACCCGTCGCTGCCCCTCACCGTCATCGAGTGGGACGAGTGGGGCGACCCGCTGCACGACCCCGAGGTGTACGCGTACATGAAGTCGTACACGCCGTACGAGAACGTGCGCGAGGGCGTCGAGTACCCGCGGATCCTCGCGGTCACGAGCCTCAACGACACGCGCGTCCTCTACGTCGAGCCCGCGAAGTGGACCGCCCGCCTCCGCGAGGTCGGCGCGCCGGTGCTGCTGCGCACCGAGATGCAGGCCGGCCACGGCGGCAAGTCGGGCCGCTACGACGCGTGGCGCGAGCGCGCCTCGGACTACGCGTGGGTGCTCGACGTGGCGGGGCTCGGGTAGAGCAGACCGTTGACCGTCGTCGCGCCGCGCGGCCTCAGAGGGCGAGCAGCTCGGCGGCGGTCGGATCGATCCGTGGTTCCCGGTACAGAGCGACCATCGGCACCCATCCGCTGAGGTAGCAGTGGAAGTTGAGCCGGCCGAACGCGATGACGTCGTCGGAGCCCAGCGTCTCGCCTGCGATGAGCCGCTCGACGGCCTCCGCCGCGTCGGCACCCTGGACCATCAGATGTGCGGCTCCCGCCGCGAACCGCGCCGGGATGTCGTCCCACTCCCGGAGCGGCTGGCCGCGGCGGAGTGCAGGGATCATGTAGGTCCCGTCCATCGTGCCTCCCGGTCCTCGCGGCTGCGGACGCCATCGACCCAGCCTAGGCACGGCTCCGCGCACACCCCTAGGGTGGATCCCTGACACGGGGTGCCCACGAGGGCTGAGATGAGACCCGTCGCACCTGATCCGGTTCGCACCGGCGGAGGGATGTCATCATGAGCGCTGCGCGCCCGTCCACCCACGAGACCACGGGAGCGGGGACCGCCTCGGCGGACCTCCTCCGCCTGCTGCGGGAGCGCACGCCGCTCGTGCAGTGCATCACGAACGCCGTCGTCACCGGCTTCACCGCCAACGTCCTGCTCGCGCTCGGTGCCGCGCCCGCGATGACCGACGTGCCCACCGAGGCGGGGCCGTTCGCCCGGATCGCGTCGGGGGTGCTCGTGAACCTCGGCACGCCGCACGCCGAGCAGCGGGAGGCCGCGGTCGAGGCCGCGCACGCCGCCCGCGAGGCGGGCACACCATGGGTGCTGGATCCCGTCGCGGTCGGCGCCCTGCCGGTGCGGACCCGCCTCGCGCACGAGCTCGTCGCGCTGTCGCCGACGATCGTGCGCGGGAACGCGTCCGAGATCCTCGCGCTCGCGACCGGCGGAGCGGGCGGTCGCGGCGTCGACGCGACCGATGAGGTGGAGGCCGCCCTCGACGCGGCCCTGCTCCTCGCCCGCACCTACGGCACCGTCGTCGCGGTCTCGGGGCCCGTCGACCACATCACCGACGGACACCGCGTCGTGCGCGTGCACACGGGCGACGCGCTCCTCACGAAGGTGACCGGCGGGGGCTGCGCCCTCGGCGCCGTGATGGCCGCGTTCGCGTCGCTGGACCCGGATCCGCTGCGGGCAGCCGTCGCCGCGACGAGCACGTACACGATCGCCGCGGAGGTCGCCGCCGAGGGCGCCCGCGGGCCCGGCTCCTTCGCGGTCGCGCTGCTCGACGCCCTC
>NZ_JAVCVL010000220.1:0-4353 GCF_032917815.1 Clavibacter sp. MX14-G9D
GCGCGCTCCTGGTCGAGGATCGCCAGCGCGTCGAGGTGCGGCTCGACGGTCCGCGCGAGGCCGAGGTCGGCCGCCGCGAGGGTCGCGAGGGCCTCCCAGAGGTCGCGGGTGCGTCCATCGCCGGGGCGGGCGCCGTCGTCGCCGAGGGAGACCGCGAGCGCGAGGGCCCGCTCCGTGGGCCAGGTCGGCTGCACCGGGCATGCGGCGAGCGCCTCCAGGACCCGCGCGACGGCCGCGCCGGGGGCGTCCTGCGCGGGCGGCACGGCACCGGCCGCGAGGCGGACGCGCGCCGGGGCGGGGATGGCGGCAGGGGAGGGGACGGGCTGGGGACCGGAAGGCACGGGAGGGGGAGCCACTTCGTCAAGGGGATTGACCGGACGGGATCCGGCCTGCTCCTCGAACCTACAAGCGTCGGAGCGCCGTCGCCCACCGCGGATGCGGGTTCGCATCCCGGCGACGCTCCCCGCGCGGATCCTCCGGCCGGGGCGATGTGCGACCCTGGCGGCAGTGCCGGGGCGCGATCCGCACCGGGCACGCATCCACGAGGGGACCACCATGCAGGACAGCACCGACGAGCACGGCGACGCGCACGCCCCGGAGCCGACGGCGACGAGCCCGTCCGAGGCGCCCGCCCCCGACGCGCACGCCCCCGAGGCGCAGGACCCCGACGCGCACGCCCCCGAGGCGGTCGAGGAGTTCGAGCGCCTGGCCGTGCTGCGCATGGGCGGGGAGGATCTCGAGGGCGCCCTCGACGGGCTGCCCGGCGAGGAGGCCCGCGACGTCGCCGAGGTGGCGATCGACCGCGTCGTCCGCAGCTACGAGGACCTGTAGGGCCCCGCGGCTACCGGCCGGTCAGCCGCGCGATGAGCTCGCGGTACCGCTCCGCCGTCCGCTCGACGATCTCCTGCGGCAGCACCGGCGGCGTGCCGGTCCTGTCCCAGTTCGCGCTGAGCCAGTCGCGCACGATCTGCTTGTCGAAGCTGTCGGTGCGGTTGCCGGTCGCGTAGGCCTCGGCGTCCCAGTACCTGGACGAGTCGCTCGTGAGCACCTCGTCGGCCAGCGTCGTGATCCCGGTGCGCGGGTCGATGCCGAACTCGAGCTTCGTGTCGGCGAGGATCACGCCGCGCTCCTCGGCCACGGCCGCCGCGCGGCGGTAGACGTCGAGGGAGAGGTCGCGCAGCCGGGCCGCCTCCTCGTGGCCGACGAGCTCCTCGGTGCGCGCGAACGTGATGTTCTCGTCGTGCTGGCCCTGCGGCGCCTTCCAGGCGGGCGTGTAGATCGGCTCCGGGAGCCGGTCGCCCTGCTGCAGCCCGGCCTGGAGCGGGATGCCGCACACGGTGCCGTGCTCCCGGTACTCCTCCCAGCCGGATCCGGCGAGGTACCCGCGCACCACGCACTCGATGGGCAGCATCTCGAGCACCCGGCACAGCATCGAGCGGCCCCGCACGGGCTCCGGGATGCCGATGCGGTCGAGCGTCGCGGCGTCGACGAGGTGGTTCGGCACGTCGAGGCGGTCGAACCACCAGAGGCTGAGCTGCGTGAGGAGCTCGCCCTTGCCGGGGATGCCCGGCTCGAGCGCGAAGTCGTAGGCGCTCACGCGGTCCGTCGCGACGACGAGCACGTGCGGCTCGCCCTCGAGCGCCCGGTCCTCCGTGTCGTCGATCCGCGGGCTGAACAGCTCGCGCACCTTGCCCGAGTAGGCGTGCTCCCAGCCCGGCAGCTCCCAGTCGGAGGCGTGACCGGCGGGGACGGCGCCCGCGGGGGTCGCGGCGCTCACCGGATCACCTGCGCGGCGATGTCGGTGCGGTGCTGCGACCCGTCGAGCGAGATGCGCCCCACGGCCTCGTACACCCGCGATCGCGCCTCCTCGAAGCCGGCGCCGGTCGCGACGACGCTCAGCACCCGTCCGCACGTGGCGACGAGCCCGGCGTCCGACGCGGCGGTGGCGGCGTGGGCCACGCTCACGCCCTCGACGCGCTCGGCGTCCTCGAGGCCCGTGATGACGCGTCCCGTCCGCGGCGACTCCGGGTAGCCCTCGCTCGCGAGGACGACCGTGACGGCGACCTCGTCGGAGAACTCGGGACGCGGCACGCCGCCGAGCTCGCCGGAGGCCGCGGCGAGCAGCAGCTGCGAGAGCGGGGTGACGAGGCGGGGCAGCACGACCTGCGTCTCCGGGTCCCCGAAGCGCGCGTTGAACTCGATGACCCGGATCCCGTCCGAGGTGAGGATGAGGCCGCAGTAGAGCAGGCCGATGAACGGCGTCTGCTCCGCGGCGAGCCGGCGCACGGTCGGGAGCGCGATGGTGTCGATGACCTCGTCGACGAAGCCGGCGGGCAGCCACGGCAGCGGCGAGTAGGCGCCCATGCCGCCGGTGTTCGGTCCCGCGTCGCCGTCGCCGAGGCGCTTGTAGTCCTGCGCGGGGGAGAGGGGGAGCACGTCGTGCCCGTCGGCGAGGAGGAACAGCGACACCTCCTGCCCGGCGAGGAACTCCTCGACGAGCACGGTGCCCTGGTCGAGGTAGTGGCGGGCGTGCTGCAGGGCGAGGGTGCGGTCGGCGGTGACCAGCACGCCCTTCCCGGCGGCGAGGCCGTCGGCCTTGATGACGTACGGCGCGCCGTACTCGTCGAGCGCCGCCTCGACCTCGTCGAGGGTGCCCGCCTGGGCGGCGCGGCCCGTGGGGACGCCGGCTTCCTCCATCACGCGCTTCGCGAACGTCTTGGACCCCTCGAGCGCGGCGGCGGCCCGACCCGGCCCGAACACGGGGACGCCGCGGGTGCGCAGCGCGTCGGCGACCCCCCCGACCAGCGGCGCCTCGGGGCCGACGACCACGAGCTCGAAGCCCTCGCCGAGGGCGTGCTCCGCGACGACCACCGGGTCCTCGATGTCCATCTGCACGACGCGCACGACGCGGGCGATGCCGGCGTTGCCGGGGGCCGCGACGATGTCGTGCCCGGCGTCCTCGCGGAGCAGGGCCGTGACGATGGCGTGCTCGCGCGCACCGGAACCGAGTACCAGGATCTTCACGCCCCCACCCTATCGACGGAGGGCCCGCCGACCCCGGCATGCGGCGGCGTCCGCGGCGGGCTCCGTCCGGCGGAGCGCCGGCGGCGGACGGGAGGCCGACCCGCCGCGGGAACGGGTCGGGTCGGCTCCCTGCCTCGTCCGGCGTTCTTCGGGTCCGCCGGGAGGCTCGTCGTCCGGGCCCTCCCGGCGCCCGGGGAGGCGCGGGAGGGAGGACGTCCTGCCGTGCCGGGCGGGTCGTGTCACCTCCCGGCACTTCCATACACGGTAATGGATGTCCCCCTAAATGCGGACATGTCGCACCGCCCCACTTGGAGGGGTGCCGGGCGGGCCGCCGGGCCTCCGCGCCCGCGTCGCTCTGGCATCCTGGGGGCATGGCCAAGGCGCGCATCCACCCCACCGTCGGACAGCCCGCCGTGCGGCGGGCGCTCGCCGAGGGGCAGAACGCCGACCGCGAGACGCGGGCCACGGCGGTCCGGTTCCTGCTGCAGTCGCTGGCCGACCTCGCCCCCGGCGGCACGGTCGAGGTGCGGGTGCCGCCCTTCGGCGCCGTGCAGTGCATCGAGGGCCCGGGCCACACGCGCGGCACGCCCCCGAACGTGATCGAGACCGACCCGGCCACCTGGATCGCGCTCGCCACCGGCGGCACGAGCTGGGACGCGGGCGTGGAGGCCGGCGCCGTGCGCGCCTCGGGGCTCCGCGCGGATCTGCGCGGCCTCCTCCCCGTGCCGTGGCAGCTGCCCGCCGACCGCTGAGCCCGCGGCCTGCTGAGCCCGCCGACCGTCGAGCCGGTCGACCGTCGAGCCGGTCGACCGCTGAGCCCGCCGACCGCTGGGCCGCGGACCGCGGGGCGCCGGATCGCGGCGCGTCCGACGACCTGACGCGCGCCTGAGCGCCGGGCTCCCGGTTCGCCGCCGGTCCGTGGCCCGGGGGAGAATGGACGCATGACCGACGCCCGACCCCAGCCCGACGACGAGCGCCGCACCGAGGTCCTCGTGCGGCGGTCCCCCCGCTACTTCCGCTTCATGGGCGTCGGCGCCGTGCTCGGGCTCATCGTCGCGATGGTGCTCACGCTGACGTTCCCGCCGAACCCGGAGTTCTCCGAGGCCCAGGTGCTGGCGTTCCTGGCGCTGTTCGCCGTCGTCCTCTTCGGCGGGATCGCCGCGCTGCTCGCGCTGGCCCTCGACCGCGCGGCCTCGCGCCGCTCCCGCGTGCTCACCGCCGAGCGCGAGCGCGGCGAGCCCGGCGCCTGACCGGGCCGGGCGCCTGACCGAGCCCGGCGCCTGACCGAGCCCGGCGCCTGACCGAGCCCGGCGTCTGACCGAGCCCGGC
>NZ_JAVCVL010000221.1:0-4353 GCF_032917815.1 Clavibacter sp. MX14-G9D
GCGCTAGGCCTGCCGGGCGCTAGGCCGGCCGGGCGCTAGGCCGGCCGCGGGCGCGTCACGAACGCGAGGCGGACGTGGGCGAGCTCGGCCCGCGCGACGACCGCGGTGAGGATCCGATCGCCGACGCGGGCGCCGACCGCGACGACGTCCGGGTCGTGCGCGAGCCGCAGTCCGTCGACGAGGACGCCGTCGACCTCGATGGACGCCGGCTCGAGGCCGTCGGGACCGGGTGGGGACGACACGACGGGCGGGAACGTCCCGTCCGTGCGCCCGGCGCGGAAGCCGTTCACCACGATGTGCGCGGCGTGATCGAGCAGCGCCCCGGGGAGGTCGGGCACGTGCACCCCCGCGTCGGCGGGGTGCACGGGCGTCGTGCGGACCGCCTCCCACAGCGTCGCCCAGCGCATCCGCTGCCGGACCTCCTCGAAGGCGCGCGGGAGCGGATGCGGCAGGGGCGCGTCGAGCGCCGCCGTCTCCGCCTCGGTGAGGGTCCCGCGGTTGCGGGGGTCGTCGCGGTCGGCCGGCTCCCGCCACAGCGTGTAGACCAGGCTCGCCTCCACGAGCACCTCCGGGCGCCCGTCGGGGATCTGCGTGCCGGCGCTCACGCCCCACTCCTCGACGGACGGCTGCGGGGCGAAGGTGAGGAGGTCGACGCCGAACCGCGCGGTGACGCCGTCCGCGGTCGGCAGTTCGGGGAAGTCGAAGGGCTCGTCGTGGATCCGCATCGTCCCAGGGTGACGGGTCGACGCCGCCCACGGCAACGGCTGGCGCCCGGCGGCGGGGCTGCCGCCCGCCGTCCACGCCCCGGCATCCGCGCGTTCACCCGCCGCCCCTACCGTCGTCCTCTGTGACCACGGACCCGAACACCACGCCCCGCTCCGAGCCGTCCCGATCGGCCCCGTCCCGTTCGGCGCTGTCCCGCCGGGGGTTCCTCATCACGGGCGGTGCCGCCGGCGCGCTCGGCGTCGCCGGGCTCGGCGGTGCGCTCCCCGCGACCGCCGCGGATGCGGCCGCCGCCGCTGCTCCCACCGCCGCGAAGGCGCCGCCCGCCCAGCAGGGACCCGGCGCGCGCTGGAAGCCCGACACGGCGTCGCCGCGCTTCACGATCGCCGTGCTGCCCGACACGCAGTACCTGTTCGACGGCGCCGCGATCCACCCGGAGCCGCTCGAGGCCTCGCTGCGGTACGTGCTCGCGGAGCGCGACCGGCACAACATCGTCTTCCTCGCGCACCTCGGCGACGTGACCCAGAACGGCGCCGCCGCGGAGGTCCAGGCGGCGAGCGCGCAGTTCACGCTCCTCGACCGCGCGGGCGCGGCCTACAGCGTGCTCGCGGGCAACCACGACGTGCCGGGCGACAGCGACGACCAGCGCGGCCGCACGCCGTACCTCGACGCGTTCGGCCCGAAGCGCTTCGCGAGGTCGCCGAGCTTCCGCGGATCCAGCCCCGACGGCTACAACACGTTCCACACCTTCACGGCGGGCGGCCTCGACTGGCTGGTCCTCGCCCTCGACTGGCGCACCAGCGCCCGCGGCGTGGAGTGGGCGCGCGGCGTGCTCGCGGCGCATCCGACGCTGCCGGTGATCCTCACGGCGCACGCGATCGTCGACTCCCGGCCCGACGGATCCGCCGCCCTCGACGACCACGGCCAGGGCCTCTGGGACTCCTTCATCGCGGACCACGACCAGGTCCTCCTCACGCTCAACGGCCACTACTGGAAGCCCGGCCGCACGACGCTGGCGAACCGCGCCGGCCACGACGTGCACCTGCACCTCGTCAACTACCAGGACCGCTACTACGGCGGCGCCGCGATGATCCGGCTGTACCACGTGGACCTCGAGCGGGACGCGATCGACGTCGAGACCCTCTCGCCCTTCATCCTGGGCGGCGGCCTCGGCACCGGCAACGAGCTGGCGGATGAGGAGGCAAGCCTCTCCGGCGACGTCGACCGCTTCACCGTGTCCGTCGACTTCGCGCGGCGCTTCGCCGGCTTCGCGCCGGTCCCCGCACGGGCACCCCGCCCCGCCGCGGAGATGCTGGTGCCCGGCACGGTCGCGTACTGGCGCTTCGACGGGCAGCCGGACGGATCCGCGCTCGGCCCCGCCACCCGCATCCCGGACGCCTCCGGCCACGGCAACGACCTGGTGGTCGCGGACCGGGCGGGCGCCGCCCCCGGATCGCTCCGCTACTCGGCGGAGCACCACGACGACTCGCCGAGCGCCGGCAGCCTCACGCTCACGGGCGGCAAGGCCTCGGGCGACCACCTGCGCACCGTCGACGGCGCACCCCTCGACACGGCGACCTTCCGCCAGGGCTACACGTTCGAGGCCTACCTGCGGATCCCGGAGGGCTACGGCGGTGGGGACGCGTGGAGCTCCATCGTCTCCCAGTCGGCGTCCGCGAGGGACGCCGGCAAGGCGGCCGCCTCGGGGGACCCGGACGAGCCCGCCGTGGTCCTCACCGTCTCCGGCAGCCGCGAGATGCAGTGGTGCGTCTACCCGACCAGCCAGGACGGATCCCTCACGAGCTGGTCGCACGAGCTGCCGGCGGCGACGTGGTGGCACGTCGCCGTGGTGAACGACAGCCAGCACACGACCATGTACGTCGACGGGAACCCGGTCGTGCGGAACCCCACGACGCCGAACCGCGGGCTCGCCTCGGCCGGCAGGTCGTGGCTCGTCGGCGCCAACCACTACGGAGGCCGGCTCGACCACGTGTTCCCCGGCTCCATCGGCGACATCCGCATCGTGGAGCGCGCGCTGGAGCCCTCGGAGTTCATGAACGCCTGACGCGAGGGCGACCGGGGTCAGGAGGGCTGTCGATCGATGAACGCAGCCATCCACGGCACGGTGAAGGTGATCCGTCCATGCTCGGGTGCGGAGATGATGCCCTTGTCGGTCAGGTTCTGGCGGATCTCGCTGAGGCGTTGCGTGGTGCGGTCGAGTCGGCGTGCGACGTCGGCGGTCGTGGATCCGGTGTCGCCGTCGGCAGCCATGGCGCGGAGGTATTCCTTCTCCAGGGGTGTGGCCCGGTCCCAGCGGGTGCGATGGAAGCCGTCGTCGAGGTGGCGGAGGGCGACTCCGGCGCCGTTCTGTGCGTCGTCCCGGGAGATCGGCGATGACGCGGCCTCGAGCCAGGCTTCCGAGCCGTATTCCGGGAGGAAGTAGGGATACCCGCCGGTGAGCGTGACGACGAGGTCGATGGCGTCGTCGGTCCATGCGACACCTTCGTCGGCAGCGGGCACCGTGAGTGCAGAGGCGGCGGCTTCGGGTTCGAGTTCGCGGATGTGCCGGTACGGGAAGAGGCGCTCGGAGTAGGACGTGGCGCGAGTGCGGGGGGGCGGGCACCGGCGCCGGGCGCCTAGGGGTCCGTTGTGCCGTCCATGGTCGATCTCCCCTCGTCTCCCTGCGTCTGTCGGATCTCGACAGACACGGGGATGCATCGACAGATCCTCGCTCGACCGTCGTCGCTCGGGCACGACCGGCGGCGATCCACTCCGCGATGCCTGCCCGAGAGCCAGGGAGGCCGGGCGGCCGGGACGGCCGGCTTCGAGGGTGAGCTCGCCGGGGCGACCGCCTGGGCCTACAGCTCCGGGTGGTCGTCCTCGAGCAGGTGGAAGCGGCGGTCGCGGTAGACGAGCGGCGGGGCGGGCTCGCCGAGGATGACGTCGAGGACCTCGGCGACGACCAGCACGGATCCGCCCACGGGCACGGTCTGCAGGGTGCGGCAGCGGAGGGCGGCGCGGGCGTCGGCGAGCAGCGGCTCACCGGTCGGGAGCTCCTGGAACCCCTGCTCGGCGGTGAAGCGCGGCGAGCCGGAGACCGCGAAGGCCCGGGCGAGGGCCGCGTGCTGCCCGCCGAGAAGGTGCACGAGGTAGGTGTCGGCCTCGAGGATCGCGCCCGCGGATCCCGTGGCGCGCGTCACGGAGAAGGAGAGCGCCGGCGGGTCCACCGAGAGCGAGGCGACGCTCGACGCGGTGAGGCCGGAGGGCCCGTCCGGGGTGCGCGCCGTGATGAGCGCGACGCCGGCCGGGTGCCCGCGGAAGGCCGCCTTGAAGAGGTCGGGAACCGCGCTCACGCGTGCTCGCCCTGGGGCGGGAGGGCGGCGATGACGGGGTGGTCGGTCGGGACGACGCCGATCTTGGTGGCTCCGCCGGGCGAGCCCATCTCGGCGAAGAACTCGACGTTCGCGGTGTAGTAGTCCGACCACTTCTCCGGCAGGTCGTCCTCGTAGTAGATGGCCTCGACCGGGCACACCGGCTCGCACGCGCCGCAGTCGACGCACTCGTCGGGGTGGATGTAGAGCGACCGCTCGCCCTCGTAGATGCAGTCCACCGGGCACTCGTCGATGCAGG
>NZ_JAVCVL010000222.1:0-4320 GCF_032917815.1 Clavibacter sp. MX14-G9D
GCCGCCGTGCCGGCCCGGGCCCGCGCGACCGCCTCCCGCAGCACCGGCGCGACGCCGAGGTCGTCGAGCGTGCGGCCGACCGGGTCCACGAGGCCGAGCAGAGCGGCCGCCCGGGGGTTGCAGACGGTGACGCGGCCGTCGGGCCCGAGGCCGAGGACCCCCTCGCCCACGCCGGAGAGGACGGCCGCCTGGTCCTGCACGAGGCCCGCCAGCTCGGATGGCTGGAGGCCGAGGGTGAGGCGCGCGAGGCGTCGGGAGAGGATCCCGCTGGCGACCGCCCCCACGCCGAGCGCGAGGAGCGCGACCACCGCGATGGCGGCGACGTCGACGCCGATGGAGTCGCGGACGGTCGCCGCGGCGAAGCCCACGCTGACCTCCCCGACCACGCGGCCGCCGGCATCGCCCGCAGCGCCCGCGGCGCCCGCCTCGTCGAGCGCCCGCACCGGCACCTTCGCCCGTGCGGACTCCCCGAGCGTCCCCGTGGCCCACGTCACCTCCTCGCGCCCGGCGAGCGCGACCGTCGGATCCGTGCTCACGAGCTGCCCGAGCTCGGCCGGGTCGGGGTGGGCGAGCCGCAGCCCCCGGTCGTCGGTCACCACCACGAAGAGGGCGCCGGTCCGGGCGCGCACCGCCTCGGCCGTCCGCTGCACGGGCCCGTCGGCGAGGTCGGCGGCGGCCGCGGTCGCGGGATCCGCGGTCTCGGCGGTCACGGCGGCCCGCAGCGCGGGGTCCTCGGCGGCGGTCCGGGCGATGGCGAGGGCCGTCGCCTGCGCCTCCTGCCGGTTCTCGGAGGAGCTGAGCAGGCCGTACGCGACGGTCGCGATGCCCACGACGACCAGCACGACGAGCAGCTGCAGGACGAGCGTGCGGCGGGCGAAGTCGAGCCCCGCCCGTCGTCGCCCCGTCGACCGATCCACCTGGTGAGCATAATGCGCAGAACCACGTTTTCGTGCACTATCGCGATGAAGCGGCACAAGCGCGACGAGACGCGGACACCGACCTAGCGTGTGGTGTTCAGCCGGGCGTCCCGCCCACCGACGAAGGAGTCACACGTGCTGGTATTCCTGGGCTTCGCCATGGTCCTCACCTTCATGGCCCTCATCATGACCAAGCGGCTGACGCCCATGGTCGCCCTCATCCTCGTGCCGACGATCTTCGGCCTCTTCGCGGGCGCCGGCCTCGGCATCGGCGACATGGTCGTCGAGGCGCTCGGCGACCTGGCCCCCACGGCCGCCCTGCTGATGTTCGCCATCATCTACTTCGGCATCATGATCGACGTCGGCCTCTTCGACCCGCTGGTGCGCCTCATCCTCCGCGTCGCGGGCGGCGACCCCGCGAAGATCGTGCTCGGCACGGCCATCCTCGCGGCGGCGGTCTCGCTCGACGGCGACGGGTCGACCACCTTCATCGTCACCACGGCGGCCATGCTGCCCATCTACCGCAAGCTCGGCATGAGCCCCGTGGTGCTCACCTGCACGGCGGGCCTCGCGAACGGCACGCTCAACATCGTGCCGTGGGGCGGCCCGACCGTCCGCGCGGCGGCGGCGCTCAAGGTCTCGCCGACGGACATCTTCGTGCCGATGATCCCGTCGCTCCTGGTGGGCCTCGCGCTCGTCTTCATCTTCGCCTGGACCATGGGCCTCCGCGAGCGCAGCCGCCTGGCGGCGCTCGGCGAGGCGCGGGCCGAGGGCGGCCTCGACGCGGCCGGCGGCTCGGGCGGATCCACGGGCGGCTCCGGCTGGTGGCGCGCCGGTCGCGGCGCCCCCGCGACCCCGCGCGGCGGCCTCATCACCCTGGCCCCGTCACTCGTCCGCGCCGAGACGGCCGCCGTCTCCACCGTCGGCTCGACCATGCTCGACCCCGACCGCGAGACGCTCCGCCCGCGCCTCATCTGGTTCAACCTCGGCCTCACGGTCGCGGTGCTCGTGCTGCTGATCATGGACCAGCTGCCGCTCGCCTACGTCTTCATGGTCGGCGCGGCCATCGCCCTCATCGTCAACTTCCGCGACCTCAAGGACCAGGGCCTGCGCATCGCGGCGCACGCGCCCAGCGTGGTCGGCGTGGTCTCGATGGTGCTCGCGGCGGGCGTCCTCATCGGCGTGCTGAACGGCACCGGCATGGTCTCGGCGATGTCGGCCTGGCTCGTCACGATCATCCCCGACGCGCTCGGCCCGGGGCTCGCGGTCATCACGGGCGTGCTCAGCATCCCGATGACCTTCTTCATGAGCAACGACGCGTTCTACTACGGCATGCTCCCCGTGCTCGCCGAGAGCGCCGCGAACTACGGCATCGACCCGGTGGAGATGGCGCGCGCCTCCATCACCGGCCAGCCGGTCCACCTGCAGAGCCCGCTCGTCCCGGCGATCCTGCTGCTCGTGTCGCTCGCCGACGTGAACCTCGGCGACCACCACCGCAAGGTGCTGTGGCGCGCGGTGCTCGTCTCGCTGGTGATGCTCGCGGTGGGCGTGCTCACGGCGGCGATCCCCATCTGATCGCCGGCGCTCCTCGGGAGCGCGCACGCACGGAGGCCGGGCGGCTCGGGGGAGCGCCCGGCCTCCGTGCGTGCGCGCGCGGGACCCCGCGGTCGCGTGGCGAGCGCGGATCCAGGCCGCGGGGCTCGGATCCGGGCGGCGCCTAGGAGACCCGGCGCGCGACCTGGTAGCCGGCGTCGGCGTACACGATCTCGTAGACCGTGCCCGCCTGCGTCGCCTCGCCGTACTGGTCGGCGTCCAGGGCGCCCTGGCCGAGGCCCCCGCCCACGGTGTCGATCACGACGTACTGCGGCGCCGGGTTGCCCGGGTTGCCGAGCCAGAACACCTCGTGGTCGTCGACGAGGTACGACATGAGCCCGATGTCGCTCAGCACGGTGGCGCCGGCGGGCACCTGATCGAGCGCCGCCTGCGCCTGGGCGGCCCGCGGAGCCGGCTCCCAGATGCCGGGCCGCGCGAGCTCGGCGACGGGCGACCGGACGAGGAGCACCACCGCCGCCACGGCCATCACGGGCACGGCCGCCCGCGACGCGGCGCGCAGCCAGCTCTGGCGCCCCGCCCGCGCGCGGGCGACCCCGTCGATCGCGGCGGCGAAGACGATCGGCATCAGCACGGCGTCGTAGTGGTACCCCGGCGCCCAGTACGACTCCGTCGGCGACAGGAAGCGCCAGGCGAGCGTCGGCACGACGAGGAGCAGCAGGGGCGAGCGCAGCGCGATGAGCGCGCCGGCGATGAGGAGGAGGGCGACGGTCTCGGCCTTCGGCGCGACGAAGAGGCCCGCGACCGTGCCGAGCGGATCCGCCAGGACGCTGCCCGCGTCGAGCTTGGCCGCGTAGTCCCAGCGCGCCTCGCGGTTGAACGCCGGCAGGATCACGGTCGTCGCGAGCCCGAACCAGACGACGCCCCAGCCGGCCAGCGCGATGCCGACGCGGCGGTCGAGGGTGAGCGCGAGGACCGCGCCGAGGACCGCGACCGTGAGGCCGAGGTCCTCCTTCACGAACACGAGCGGGGCCGCCCACAGGGCGGCGGCGAGGGCGCGCCGGGCCACGACCGCGTCGAGCGCGAAGGCCAGCAGCGGCAGGGCGAACGCGATCTCGTGGAACTGGAACGCGACCGCGCCCTGGATCCCCCAGCTCAGCCCGTACGCGGCGGCGACCGCGATCGCGCCCCACCGCCCGACGACGCGGCCGGCCAGCCGGCCGACGCCCACGACCGAGATCCCGATGAGGACCGCCTGCACCACGAGCAGCGCGAACGCGTGCGGCCAGATGGCGTGGACGGGGCCGAGCAGCACGAGGATCGGGTGGAAGTGGTCGCCCAAGAGGTTGAAGCCGTCCCCCTTGATGGAGACGATCGGCGCTTGCAGGCGCGCGTAGTCCTGCGCGAGCTGGGTGAAGATGCCGAGGTCCCACGACTTCACGGTGAAGCGGCGCCACTCGAGCGCGGAGTACAGGACGTAGACGGCGGTGACCAGCGCGGCGACGACCACGGAGCCGACGGTGCCGGGCACGCGCCCCCCGGTGATGGTCGCGAGGACGCCGGCCGCGCGCTCCGGCTCGGGGCCGGTCGCGGCGTGGCGGCGGGTCGGGGCGTTCGCGCGGGTCACGGACGCAAGGGTCTCACGGGGACCGGGGATCCGGGCGGGCGGCGGGGTGGCAGGCGCGCGGCCGGCCCGCCGGTGGACACCCGCCGACGCCCCTCCCGCGTGCCGGGTAGCGTCGGGCGCCCGATCGACCCGACGTCTGGGAGCCTCCCCGTGCCCGCACCCGCCCGCCCGCTCCACCTGCTGTTCTCGTTCGCCCGCGGTCGCGGCCACCTCGGCCCCCTGCTG
>NZ_JAVCVL010000223.1:0-4262 GCF_032917815.1 Clavibacter sp. MX14-G9D
GGTCGTGGACGCCGGGGACCTGGCGGGCCGCGATGCCGGCGACCTTCTCCACCACGCCGTCGGCGATCGTGTTCCTGCCCGCTGCGGAGCCGGCGGGGGTGTGCTTGGCGGCGGCGCGGCTGGAGGCGGTGGCGGGGGTGACGTCGGTCATGTGGTGCTCCTGATGGTGGATGGGGCGCGTCCCCGAGGGGATCGCGGTGCCGGCTGGATGACCGGCACGTCAAGGAGACGGGCGGCGCCCCCGGCTCGTCCCGGACGTCCAGCGTTCCTCCAGGCGGGAGCGGCCGCCCTTCGCTCCGCGGCCACCGGGCGGTGCGCGGCGTGCGCTTTCCGGCCAGGGCGCGGATCGGCCCCGCGGCCGTCGGGCATGCTCGTCCCGGGGCACGGCCGGGAACGCGGCCGCGGACGACGACACCGGCTGGAGGCGATCATCGGCACCGACGAGGACCCGCTCCTCCACGCCGCCGACGCCACCCTCGCGTCGCGCGCGGCCGACGGCGACGTGCAGGCGTTCGCGCAGCTCGCCCGCCGGCACGGACCGCTCCTGCGCGTGTACGCGGCGCGCATCCTCGGCTCCGACGTGGAGTCCGACGACGTCGTGCAGGAGGCCTTCCTCACCGGGTGGCGCCGCCTCGGCGAGCTCGAGAGCCCCGCGGGCATCCGCTCGTGGCTGATCCGCATCGTCACGCACAAGGCCATCGACCGGATCCGCGTGCGCCGCCACCACGACGACATCGACGACTGGGATCCGCCGGCACCCGCCGCGCGCGACCCCGAGCGCATCGTCGAGACCCGGCTGCAGCTCGACGCGGTGTGGGACGCTGTCGGGAGGCTGCCGGACGACCAGCGGAGGTGCTGGCTCCTCCGCGAGACGGCGGGCCTCAGCTACCAGGAGATCGCGGACGAGCTCGACCTCCCCCTCTCCACCGTCCGCGGCCTGCTGGCCCGGGCCCGGCGGTTCCTGCTCCGCGAACTGGAGGCATGGCGATGACGGACGACGCGCGCATGCGCCCCGAGCCGCCCGACGACCTGATCGACGGGCGCACCATCGACGAGCTCGCGGACTACCTCGACCGCGGCCGCACGCCCGCCGACCCCGGCATCGAGGGGTCGGCCGCCTGCCGCCTCGCCCTCGCCAACCTGTCCCGCCTCTCCGAGCTCTCCGCCTCCGGCCTCCGCCGCGAGGCCGCCCGCGACCCCGACCGGGACGCCGCATGGATCTCGGGCCTCCTCGACACCATCGGCGCCGAGGTGCGCTCCGGCCGAGACATCCCCATCAGCCACCCGGACGCGGCGCTCCGCCTCACCCTCACGGAGGCGGCCGTGCGCGGCATCGTGCGCCGCGCGGGCGACAGCATGGGCGGCGTCATCATGGGCCGTTGCGTGCTCGACGGCGACGTCGGCACGCCCGGGGCGGTCATCCGCGTCGAGGTGACCTGCGCCATGGAGTACCCGATGCCGCTCGCCGGCACCGCCGACCGGCTGCGCGAGCGCATCCGCGCGGCGCTCGCCCGCCACACGGAGCTCACCGTTGGCGAGGTCGACGTGACCGTGGACGACATCCGCATGCCCGGCGACCCCGACGCCGCGGCCGACGCCGACCCGACCGAGGAGCCCCGCCGATGACCGACGACGCCGACCTGTCCCGCCGCCTGACCGCGGCCGTGCGCGCCGTCGACGGCGTGACGGGCGTCTACGCCGCGCAGCCGGTCCTCGAGGCCGCCGCCGTCGCGATCGTCGAGCGGCTGCGCCTGGAGGCCCCCGGCATGCTGGTCGACGTCGACCGCGCCGACGGCTCCGTGCGGGTCGCCGTGCACGTCGCGACGGCGGCCGACCGCCCGGCCGCCGACGTGATCCGCGCGGTCGGCGAGCGCGTCCGCGACCTGGTCGCGGCGGAGCCCGACGGGGACGGCACGGTGCTCGTCCACGTCACGGGCCGGCTCGTCGAGGACGCCGTCGCCTCCGGCCCCTCCTGACCGGCGGACCCGGACGCCCGGTCCCGGCCGCGATGTCGGACCCCCGCCCTAGGGTGAGCCCATGACCGATGCCTCCGGCACGACCCCGCACCACGACGTCCTCGTCATCGGCGGGGGGAACGCGGGGCTCTCGGTCGCCGGGCGCCTGCGCCGCCTCGGCGTCGCCGACGTGGCGGTCGTCGAGCCGCGCGGCACCCACTACTACCAGCCGATGTTCTCCCACGTCGCGGGTGGCACGGCGCGGGCCTCGCAGGCCACGCGGCCGCAGGGCTCCGTCACGCCGCGGGGCGTCACGTGGATCCAGGACCGCGTCGCCGACGTCGACCCGCACGCGAAGCACGTGACCCTGGCGTCGGGCCGCCGCGTCTCCTACGGACAGCTCGTCGTCTGCCCCGGCATCCAGAAGGACTGGGACCGGGTGCCCGGCCTCGTCGCGGCCATGGCGTCGCCCGTCGGCATCTCCAACTACGAGCACGCGTACGCGGCGAAGGCCTCCGCGGTGCTCCGCGACGTGCGCTCCGGCACGGTGGTCTTCACGCAGCCGGCCGGCCCCGGCACCTGCTCGGGCGCGTCGCAGAAGCCCATGTACCTGGCGTGCGACCACTGGCGCGCCCTCGGCGTGCTGGACGACATCCGCGTGGTGCTCGTCGTGCCGACGCCCACCATGTTCGGCATGCCCCTCATCGACGCGGAGCTCGAGCGCAAGGTCGCCGAGTACGGCATCGAGGTGCGCTACGGCCGGGAGCTGGTGGAGGTCGATCCGGTCGCCCGCACCGTGGTCATCGCGGGGGACGACCGCGCCCGCGCGCTCATGGGGGCCGACCGGCCGGCCCGCGCCGACGACGCCGACGCGGAGGTGCACCGCGAGACCCTCGCGTACGACGTGCTGCACGCCGTGCCGCCGCAGTCCGCGCCCCACTGGCTGGCGGGCACCGGCCTCGCGGCTCCCGGCGATCCCGGCGGCTTCGTCGAGGTCGATCCGCTGACCCTCCGGCACCCGCGCTTCCCGGACGTGTGGGCCCTCGGCGACGCGGCGGCCACCACCAACTCGAAGTCCGGCGGCGCCCTCCGCAAGCAGACCACGGCGGTCGCGAAGAACCTCGTCGCGGCGCGCGAGGGCAAGCCGCTGCCGCAGACCTACGACGGCTACTCCGTCTGCCCGTTCGTGGTCTCCCGCTCCACCGTCGTGTTCGCGGAGTTCGACGACCGGTACCGGCCGAAGCCCACGATCCCGGGCTGGAAGGGCCTCGCGAAGGAGCGCCGCATCACCTTCCTCGCCGACCGGTACGTGCTCCCCTGGGTGTACTGGAACCTGATCCTGCAGGGCCGCGCCTGATCCGCCGGGCCGCGTCGGCCGCCGGGTCGTCCGCCGGCCGCCGCCCGCCCGGCCGGCGGATGCGACCTGCGGCGGACGCGGCGCACCCGCTCCCTCCCCGACGATGGGAGCATGACGCGCCCCGGTGAGACCGTGCCCGACTCGCGGGGACGCACCGGCCTCCACCTCCGCGGGACCGACCTCGACCGCAACCCCGACGTGGTCGTCCGGCGCGTCGAGGTGACCTCCGACGGCTGGCACGTGCTCCGCCGCACCACCCTCGACCTGCGGCTCCGCGACGGGACGTGGCAGGCCCAGCAGCGCGAGACGTACGACCGGGGCGACGGCGCGACCGTCCTGCTCTACTCCGCCGACACGCACCGCCTCCTCCTCACCCGCCAGTTCCGCTTCCCCGCCTACGTGAACGGCCATCCCGACGGGATGCTCCTCGAGGCGGCGGCGGGCCTCCTCGACGAGGACTCCCCCGAGGACGCGATCCGGCGCGAGGCCCGCGAGGAGCTCGGCGTGGAGATCGTCGCGCTCACGCACCTCTTCGACCTGTTCATGAGCCCCGGGTCGGTCACGGAGCGCGTCCACCACTACCTCGCGTCCTACGCGCCCGCCGACGTCGTCGGGGCAGGCGGCGGGGTCGCGGAGGAGGGCGAGGACATCGAGCGCGTCGAGGTGACGCTCGAGGAGGCGCTGGCGATGATCGCGGACGGCCGCATCGCCGACGGCAAGACGGTGATCCTCGTGCAGCACGTGGCGCTGCACGGCTTCCCGGCCTAGCCGCGCTCGGGAGCCAGCCGCGCCTCGAGCGCGGCGAGCCGCTCCCGCAGCGGATCCGCGTCCACCGGCTCCGGATCCGTCCGCTCGTACGACGCCGCGAGCGCCCGCACCTCGTGGTGCAGCGTGCGGCGCACCTCGTCGTCCGCGACCGCGGCCAGCCGCTCGGCGAGGCGCAGCATCGC
>NZ_JAVCVL010000224.1:0-4250 GCF_032917815.1 Clavibacter sp. MX14-G9D
CTCGTGCGCGCGGCCGCCCGTCGGGCCGGACGCGGCGCCGCGTTCGTCGACTCGGCCTCGGCGACCGCCTACGCGTAGGCGGCGGCGGCTGGCCCCGTGACGCCCGGCCGCACCGCGAACAGCATCCCCGCGCGCGGGTGGCGCGCCGAGTCCTCCGCCGAGTAGCCCTCCTGCGAGGTCGTGATCACGAGCACGTCGCGGTCGGGCCCGACGAACGCGCAGCTGGAGACCTGGGGTGCGTCCACGCGCACCGAGCCGACGTGCTCGCCGGTCGGGGAGTAGCGGCGCACCTCGCCGCCGCCCCAGAGCGCGACCCAGAGGAAGCCCTCGTCGTCGACGCACATGCCGTCCGGGTGGCCGTCGGCGGGGTCGATCTCGACCACCACCTCGGGATCCGCGAGGCCGCCCTCGTCGGTCACGCGGAAGCGGCGCACCTGCTGGGTGGTGGTGTCGATGTAGAGCATCTCCGACCCGTCGGCCGAGAAGGCCGTGCCGTTCGAGATGGTGACGCCCTCGAGGACGGTCGTCGCGACGCCGCGGTCGAGCAGGTACAGCGCGCCCGCGCCGGGCGTCTTGTCGAAGGCCATGGACCCGGCCCAGAGGCGGCCGCGCGGATCCACCTCGCCGTCGTTCATGCGGCGGCGGATGCCGTCGGCCGGGAGGACGTCCGCCATCGGGATCAGCTCGCCGTCCGCCGTGAGGCGGACGAAGCCGTCGCGCGCGGCGAGCACGTGGCCGCCGTCCGCGTGCCGGACGACCGCGCCGAGGGGGCCGCCGACCTGCGTCTCCGTGACCGGACCCACCGTGAGGGACACGGGATCGAACTCGGCCTCGCGCAGAATCCCGAGGTACTGGTCCGCCCACAGCAGCGTCCCGCGCGCCGGGTCCCAGAGCGGCGCCTCCGCGTGCTCGGAGCGGACGGCATCGAGCGGCTGCGCCTCCCAGACGGTGACGGTCATCGGGCGCCGCCCGCGGCCGGGCCGGGCGTGCCGGCGGCGTCAGACGCGCCGGTCGCGGCGCCGTCGCGCGGCCCGCGCACGGGAGCGCCCTCGCCCTCGTAGGCGCGCTGCGGCATCTGCGTGGCGAGCTTGCCGCCGCTCACGTCCACGAGGGTGCCGGTGATGTAGCCGGCCCGGTCGCTCGCGAGGAACACCAGCAGGTCGGCCACGTCGTCGGGCCGCTCCCACCGGCGGATGCTGAGGGTGTCGAGCAGGCGGTCCTGCGCGGGCTCCGGCATCTCGGCGAAGCCGTTCATGGCCGTCGGGATCATGCCCGGCGCGTACGCGTTGACGGTGATGCCCCACGGCCCCAGCTCGCTCGCGAGCACGCGCGTGAACTGCACGACCGCGGCCTTCGACGCGCCGTACGCGGCCGCGCCGACGCTCGGGACGACGGCCGCGAACGACGCCGCGTTGATGATGCGCCCGCCTCCCGCCGCCTTCATGGCGGGGATGACGGCCTGGGACAGCAGGAACACGCCGCCCACGTTCACGTCGAACGCGGCCTGCCAGCGCGCGGGCTCCAGCGTCTCGACCCGCCCCTCGACGTTGATGCCCGCGTTGTTGACGAGCACGTCGATGCGGCCCGCGGCCGCGAGCACCTCGGCGACCGCCGCCTGCACGGACGCCGGGTCGGTGACGTCGGCGACGATCCCCGTGATCCCGTCGGGGAGCTCGTCCCCGAAGCGGAGGTCGAGCCCGAAGACCCGGCACCCCTCGGCCAGGAAGCGCTCCGCGAGCGCGCGGCCGATGCCCTGCGCGGCACCGGAGACGACGACGACCCTGTCGTGGAGGTCGATGAGCATGCGTGTTCCCCACAGTCCTAATAGCGTTTCCCTCAACGTAGGGGAGACCGCCATGTCCGGAGCACGGATGAACGACCAGCACGACCACCGCGACGTCGATGCATCGGGGGAGGGGGCGGGCGGCCCGCGGACCCTGTGGGTGAGCGGCGCGGGATCCGGCGTCGGACGCGCCACCGCCGTCGCCGCGGCCCGCGACGGCTGGCACCTCGTGCTCTCGGGCCGCCGCCTCGAACCGCTCGAGGAGACGCGCGCGCTCGTGGACGACCTCGGGTCCACCGCGGTCGTCGCCCCGCTCGACGTCACCGACGACGCCGCGCTCGCCGCCGTGATCGCGGGCCTCGACCGGCTCGACGGGGTCGTCGTGGCGGCCGGCCTCAACGCCCCGCGCCGGTCGTGGGCCGAGCAGGACCTCGCCGACTTCGACCGCATCGTCGCGACCAACCTCACCGGACCCGCGCACCAGGTCGCCGCCGCGCTGCCGCTCCTGCGCGTCGCCGGCGGCACGGTCGTGCTCGTCTCCTCGTACGCCGCGTGGACCCACTCGCCGGGCGCCGGGGTGGCCTACAGCGCCTCGAAGACGGCGCTCTCGACGCTCGTGCGCGACCTCAACGCGCAGGAGGCGGGCGCGGGGATCCGCGCCACGCACCTCTGCCCGGGCACCATCGACAGCGACTTCCTGGCGCTGCGCCCCACCGTGCCGGACGCCGCCGAGCGCGCCGCGATGCTCACGCCCGACGACGTGGCCCGCGCGGCGATGTTCGTGCTCGCGTCGCCGCCGCACGTGCGGATCGACGAGCTGGTGCTCTCCCCGATGTCGCAGCGCGGCGGCTTCTGAGCGGGACCGGCGCGCCGGATCCGCCCTCCCCCTAGTCGATCGTCTGGGAAGGGAGTTGAGTGGTCCTCCGTCACGCCGAGGTGACCCACAGGAGGCACAGCATGAGCACGAGCGAGCGCACGCGCACCGACGGGGACGCCATGCGGCGCGGTCTCCTCTCCTTCATGGCGGCCCCGCCGCCCGCACCGCGGCTGGACGACGCCACCGTCGCGCGGCGCTACCCGCGGCTCCGCCTGCAGGTGTTCATGGGCATCTTCATCGGCTACGCGGCCTACTACCTCATCCGCAACAACGTGCCCCTGGTGGCCACGATCCTCCGCGACGAGAACGGCTTCAGCGCCCTCGGCCTCGGGATCCTCACCAACGGCGTGCTGCTCGCGTACGGCTTCAGCAAGTTCCTGAGCGCCATCGTCAGCGACCGCAGCAGCGCTCGCTGGTTCCTGCCCATCGGCCTGCTCCTGTCGGCGCTCGCGAACCTGGTGGTGGCGTTCGTGCCGGCCGTCGGCGCCTCCGTGGCGCTGTTCGCCGTCGTCATGATCGTGAACGGCTTCTTCCAGGGGATGGGCTGGCCGCCGTCCGGCCGCACCCTCGTGCACTGGTTCTCCACCTCGGAGCGCGGCGGGAAGACCGCCATCTGGAACGTCGCCCACAACGTCGGCGGCGCCGGCGCGGGCGGCCTCGCGGGACTCGCGATCGCGACCTTCGGCACCTGGCAGAGCGCGTTCTGGTTCCCGGCGCTCGTCTGCATCGTCATCGCGCTGATCGCCTTCGTGCTCCTCCGCGACACCCCCGAGTCGGAGGGCCTGCCGCCCATCGAGGAGCACCGCCACGACCCGGCGCCCGTCGAGACCGACGCAGCCGACGAGGGCGCGTCGACCTGGTCGACCATCCGCCGCTACGTCATCGGCAACCGGACCATGGTGAACCTGGCGCTCGCGAACGTCTTCGTCTACACGCTCCGCTACGGCGTGCTCGTCTGGGCGCCGATCTACCTGGCCGACGTGCGCGGGGCCAGCCTCGGCGAGGGCATCGCCGGGTTCTCGCTGTTCGAGCTCGCGGGCATCCCCGGCACGCTCCTCTGCGGGTACATCAGCGACAAGGTGTTCCGCGGGCGGCGCTCGCCCACGGGGATCCTGTTCATGGCCGCGGTCGGCGTGGCCGTCGCCATCTACTGGCTCTCGCCCGTCGACGGCCCGCTCTGGATCTCGCTCGCCGCCCTCGTCCTCATCGGCGGCCTGATCTACGGCCCGGTCATGCTCATCGGCCTGCAGGCGCTGGACCTCAGCCCCCGCAAGGTCGCCGGCACCGCGGCCGGGTTCACGGGCCTGTTCGGCTACGTGCTCGGCGCGACGCTCGCCTCCACGGGCATCGGCGCCTCCGTGCACGCGTTCGGCTGGGACGTCACCTTCGTCCTCATCCTCGTGTGCGTCGTCCTCGCGATCGTGCTGCTGGCGATCGTCGGCAAGGACGAGTCGGCGCTGCGCCGCCGCCGCGAGGAGCGCGGGGACATCGCGGCCCGCTGAGGCCGCTCACGGCCGGGCCGCCGGCCCACCAGCCTGCTCGCCCGCCAGCCCGCCGGCCTGTCCCATCGGGCGGGCCGGCGGGTCAGTC
>NZ_JAVCVL010000225.1:0-4208 GCF_032917815.1 Clavibacter sp. MX14-G9D
GTCCGTGGTCGAGGGCGTCCGGGTGCCCGGGGGCGTCGCCGCGGGCGTGCCGGGACGCCTCGAGCCCGTCCATGGGCGGGACGTGCGCGCGGGCGCCCGTGGCGAGCACCAGCCGGTCGTACGCGACCTCGCCCCCCGAGTGCAGGACGGCCGTCCGGCGCGCGCGGTCGATCGCGACCACCGCGTCGCCCCGGATCACCCGGATGCCGGCCTCCTCCGCCGCGGCCGTGTCGGTCACGTCGAGGCGCGCCCGGTCGGCCCGCCCGACCGCGTGCTCGGCCACGAGGACGCGGTTGTAGGGGTCCTCCTCCTCGGCGCCCACCACGACCACCGCCACGGATCCCGCGCGGACGACCGGGAGGAGCTCCTCGACGAGGCGCGCGGCGACCGGTCCGTGACCCACCACGAGCACGCGGAGCGCGCCGCCGGAGCCGTCAGCCACGCGCGGCACCCTCGGACGGCGCGGGATCCGCGGACGGCGCGAGCGCGCGGACGGTCACGGGCGTGCGCTTGAACTCGGGCATGGCGGAGACGGGATCCACCGCGGCGGCGGTCAGCAGGTTCGCGCACTCGGACCCCGCGTAGTGGAACGGCAGGAACACCGTGTCGTGCCGGATGCCGGCCGTCACCTCCGCGACCGCCCGCACCTCGCCGCGCGCGTTGCCGATCGCGACCGGCGCCCCGTGCGCGATCCCGAGCCGGACCGCGGCGGACGGGTGGATCTGCAGCCGCGCCACCGGCTGCGCGTCCTGCAGCTCGGCGACCCGCCGGGTCTGCGCACCCGACTGGTAGTGCTCGAGCAGCCGGCCGGTGATGAGCGTGAGGGCGCCGCCGACGGGTGCCGGGTCCTCCGCGGTCACGTCCCGCGGGGTGACGGCGACGAGCCGCGCCCGGCCGTCGGGGTGCGCGAACCGGTCGGCGAAGAGACGCGGCGTCCCCGTGGATCCGGCCGGGTACGGCCAGAAGCCCTCGACGGCGTCGTCGTCCAGGAGGGCGTGGCTGAGGCCGGAGTAGTCGGCGAGCCCGCCCCCGGAGGCGCGCGCGAGCTCGTCGAAGACGACGGCCGGGTCGGTGGGCCAGGTGGAGGGCGCGTCGAGCCGGTCGGCGAGGGCGGCCATCACCTCGAGCTCGCTGCGGACCTCGGGCGGCGGGTCGAGGGCCCGGCGGCGGCGGATGACGCGGCCCTCGAGCGAGGTGGTCGTGCCCTCCTCCTCCGCCCACTGCGTGACGGGCAGCACGACGTCGGCGAGCGCCGCGGTCTCGGACAGCACCAGGTCGCACACCACCAGCAGGTCGAGCCGCGCGAGGGAGCGGCGGACCGCGGTCACGTCGGGCGCGGAGACGACCACGTTCGAGCCGTGCACGAGGAGGCAGCGGATGCCGCCCGGCTCCCCGAGCTCGCCGAGCAGCTCCACGGCGGGGACCCCGGGTCCGGGGATGACGGCGGGGTCGACGCCCCACACGGCGGCCACGTGCGCGCGGGCGGCCGGGTCGGCGATGCGCCGGTAGCCGGGCAGCTGGTCGCACTTCTGGCCGTGCTCGCGCCCGCCCTGCCCGTTGCCCTGGCCGGTGAGCGTCCCGTAGCCGGATCCCGGCCGGCCGGGGAGCCCCAGCAGCAGCGCGAGGTCGATCGCGGCGGTCGCCGTGTCGGTGCCGTCCACGTGCTGCTCGACGCCGCGCCCCGTGAGGATGTACGTGCCGCGCCCGTCCGCGAGCCGTCGCGCGACCCGGCGGACGTCCGCGACCGGCACGCCCGTCACGGCCTGCACCCGCTCGGGCCACCACGCGTTCGCGCTCCGGCGGACGGCGTCGAGGCCGGTGGTGCGGGCGGCGACGTAGGCGTCGTCGGCGAGGCCCTCGGCGAGCACCACGTGGATGAGCCCGAGCAGCAGCACGAGGTCGGTCCCGGGGGCCGGCTGCAGGTGGATCCCCTGCCCGTCGTCCGTCAGGTGCGCGGTGGCGGAGCGGCGCGGGTCGACCACGACGAGGCCGCCCGCGGCGCGCGCCCCGCCCAGGTGCCCGATGGACGGCGGCATGGTGGCGGCCACGTTGCTGCCGAGCAGCAGGATGGTCGACGCGCCGTCGAGGTCGGCGACGGGGAACGGCAGCCCGCGGTCGACGCCGAACGCGCGGTTCCCGGCCGCGGCGGCCGACGACATGCAGAAGCGCCCGTTGTAGTCGATGCGGGACGTGCCGAGCGCCAGCCGGGCGAACTTGCCCAGCTGGTACGCCTTCTCGTTCGTGAGGCCGCCGCCGCCGAACACGCCCACGGAGTCGGCGCCGAATCGTGCCCGGCTGTCGCGGAGCCGGTCGGCGACGAGGTCGAGCGCCGTGTCCCAGCTCGCGCGGACGAGATCGCCCGCCGCGTCCCGCACGAGCGGGTGCGTGAGCCGCCCCGCCGCCGTCAGCACCTCGGCGCTCGTCCAGCCCTTCCGGCAGAGGCCGCCGCGGTTGGTCGGGAAGTCGCGGCCGGAGACCGTGAGCGCCGGGCGGGCGGGGGCGGGCCCGGCCGCCGCGTCTCCCGGGGACCTGTCGCCCGGGGACCCGCCACCCGGGGACCGGCCACCCGGGTCCGCGGCATGCCCGACGGCGCCGGCCGGCGTCAGCGTCATCGCGCACTGCAGCGCGCAGTACGGGCAGTGCCCGCGCGTGCCCGGGTCGATCGCGGCGGCCACCCGCATCAGACGCGCGTGCCGGCGGCGGTCCCGCGGCGGATGCCGCCCGCGCGGAGGTAGACGAGCCCGGTCACCGCGAGCATCACCGCGTACGCGACGACGAAGCCGCCGAGGCCGGTCGTGTACCCGCCGGTCTCGGTCTTCGAGAGGCTGAGCACCTGCGGGATGATGAACCCGCCGTACGCCCCGAGGCCCGAGATGAGCCCGAGCGCGGCCGCCGTCTTCCGCTGCGTGCCCACGTCGCCGGAGGACCGGCCGGCGCGCGCGGTGCCGGAGCGGAGCGCGAACACCGCGGGGATCATGCGGTAGGTGGCGCCGTTGCCCATGCCGCTGGCCGTGAAGAGCACCAGGAACAGCACCAGGAACAGCGGGAAGCTGCCGAGCGGCAGCGTCGCGATGACGGCCACGACGGCGAGCCCCATGGCGACGAAGGCGCCCATGGTGACCGCGGCGCCGCCGTGGCGGTCGGCGAGGCGCCCGCCGAGCGGCCGGGCGAGCGACCCCATCAGCGAGCCGAGGAACGCGAGCGACAGCGTCGCCGAGCCCACCGCGAAGGTCGAGAGCTCCGGGAACTCGTCCGAGATGAGCTTGGGGAAGACGCCCGCGAAGCCGATGAAGGAGCCGAAGGTGCCGATGTAGAGGAACGCGAGGATCCACAGGTGCGGCTCCCGGAGGGCCGCGAGCGACGCCGTCAGGTCGGCCTTCGCGTGGGACAGGTTGTCCATGCGGCGCCAGGCGCCGAAGGCCGCGACGAGGATGAGCGGTACCCAGATCCAGCCCGCGAGCGGCAGGTCGAGGGTCGCCGCGGCGCCGACCGTGATGACGAGCGGCACGACCAGCTGCGCCACGGACGCCCCGAGGTTGCCGCCGGCGGCGTTCAGCCCGAGCGCCCAGCCCTTCCGGCTCTGCGGGTAGAAGTACGTGATGTTCGACATGGAGCTCGCGAAGTTGCCGCCGCCGAACCCGGCGAGCGCGGCGACCCCGAGCAGTACGCCGAACGGCGTCTCCGGGTTCCCCACGCACACGGCGAGCGCGATGGTGGGGATGAGCAGCAGGAGCGCCGAGATCACCGTCCAGTTGCGGCCCCCGAAGCGCGGGACCATGAAGGTGTACGGGAAGCGGAGGGTCGCGCCGACGAGGCTCGGCATGGAGATGAGCCAGAAGACCTCGCCGGTGGAGAGGTCGAAGCCCGCGGCGGGCAGCTGGACCACGACGATCGACCACAGCTGCCACACGACGAAGCCGAGGAACTCGGCGAGGATCGACCAGCGCAGGTTGCGGGCGGCGATGCGCGCGCCGCCGCCCTCCCACTGCGCCGTGTCCTCCGGATCCCAGCCGTCGATGACGGAGCCGTCGCGGAAGGAGAGGCCGGGTGCCGAGGCGCCGTGCGCGTCGACGGTGCGGGAGCCGGGCGCGGGCGCGCCGGCGGGGGCGGGCGCGGCGACGGGCGGTGCCGGGGGCAGGCCGGTCGCGGTCCTCGGGTCGGTCGCGGGCGGGAGGAGTTCGGTCATGTCGTGTCTCCTGGGGTCGGGG
>NZ_JAVCVL010000226.1:0-4186 GCF_032917815.1 Clavibacter sp. MX14-G9D
AGCCCGCGCCCACGGGAACCCCATCCGGATTCGCCTAGGCTGAGCCGTCGCGGCTCCCGCCCGCCGCGAACAGCGGCCGTGAGCCGCCGCAGAACCCCGACGCGCGGCCGCATCCCGGCCCGTCGCGCGCCCCGACCGCGAGGATCCCGGATGAGCCTGTTCGCCCAGCACGCCCCGCGCGCACCCCGGCCCCCGCGCCGCCGCCGGGTCGGCCGCGTGCTCGCCGGCGCCGGCGCCGTGCTCGCCCTCGCGCTCGGCCTGCTGCCCTCGCCGTACGTCATCGAGCAGCCGGGCCCCGTGTTCGACACGCTCGGCACGAGCGACCACGAGGGCACGGAGCGTCCCCTCATCTCCATCCCGGACCGCACCACCTACCCGACCGACGGGCGCCTCGACATGCTCACCGTGAGCGTCGTCGGCAACCCCGCCCAGCGCCCCGACTGGTTCCAGGTGGTCTCCGCGTGGCTCGACCCGAGCCGCAGCGTCGTGCCGATGGAGGCGGTGTTCCCCGCCGACCAGACGGCCGAGGAGCGCGACGCCCAGAACCAGGTCCAGATGACGGACTCGCAGCAGGACGCGGTCGCCGCGGCCCTCACGGAGCTCGGCATCGACGTGCCGCGGACCCTGCAGGTGCAGAGCATCCTCGACGGCTCCCCGGCGGCGGGCCCCCTGCGGACGGGCGACGCCATCCGCACCGTCGACGGCGCCGACGTGGTCGACCTCGCCGACCTGCAGGCCCGCGTCGCCGCGGCGGGCACGACCACGGCGCTGTCCTTCGGGATCACGCGCGACGGCCAGGACAGCACCGTCGAGGTGACGCCCGCGGAGCGCGACGGCCGTCCGGTCATCGGGATCGTCACCTCCACGGCGTACGAGTTCCCGTTCGAGGTCGACATCCAGCTCGACGACGTCGGGGGGCCGAGCGCGGGGATGATGTTCGCGCTCGGGATCATGGACAAGCTCGAGGAGGGCTCGCTCACCGGCGGGAGGGCCTTCGCGGGTACGGGCACGATCGACGCGGCGGGCACCGTCGGGCCCATCGGCGGGATCCGGCAGAAGCTCTTCGGCGCGGAGCGCGCAGGGGCCGAGTACTTCCTCGCTCCGGCGGAGAACTGCGACGAGGTCCGCGGGCACGTCCCGGACGGGCTGCGCGTCTTCTCCGTCGCGACGCTCGACGACTCGCTGGCCGCGCTCGACGCCGTCTCCTCGGGCGGCGACCTGGACGCGCTGCCCACCTGCTGACGACGGCCGGGCCGGCCGGGAGAGGGTCCGGAGCGGCCCCGATCGAGAGGGCCCCCTTACCAGATCGGGACCCCTGATCGCTCGCAGGTTCCTGGCAAGGGCCCCGCCTAGGATGAGGGCTCCGCTGTCCCCGACTCTGAGGCACACACGTGACAAGCACATCCGCCCGGCCCTCCAGACGGAGCCGAGCCCCTCTCGCCATCACCGCGGCCATCATCGCCGCCCTCGTGATCGCGTTCTTCATCTTCGCCGGCTTCTACGCCGACGTCCTCTGGTACGACCAGCTGGGCTACCTGGGAGTGCTGCTCACGCAGTGGGGCGCGGGCATCGCGCTGTTCCTCGTCGGGTTCCTCGCCATGGCGGTCCCGGTGTTCGTCAGCATCCAGGTGGCGTACCGCTCCCGGCCGGTCTACGCGAAGCTCAACTCGCAGCTCGACCGCTACCAGCAGGTCGTCGAGCCGCTGCGCCGCCTCGCGATGTTCGCGATCCCGGCCGTCTTCGGCCTCTTCGCCGGCGTCTCGGCATCGAGCGGCTGGCAGCGCACGCTGCTGTGGCTGAACCGCACGCCCGCCGGCACGACCGACCCGCAGTTCGGCCTCGACGTGTCGTTCTACATGTTCGAGCTGCCCTTCTACCACGCGGTCGTCGGCTTCGCCTCGGCCGTCGTCATCATCTCGATGCTCGGCGTGCTCGCCACCAGCTACCTCTACGGCGCCGTGCGGTTCACGGGCCGCGAGGTGCGCATCTCGAAGAGCTCGCGCATCCAGATCGCCATCACGGCGGGCGTCTACTTCCTGCTGCAGGGCGTGAGCATCTGGCTCGACCAGTACTCCTCCGTCGTCAACCAGGCGAACGGGCAGCTCATCACGGGCGCCGCGTACTCCGACGTGAACGCGGTCATCCCGGGTCGCGCGATCCTCGCCGGCATCGCCGCCGTCGTCGCGCTGCTGTTCATCGTCACGGCGGTCATCGGCCGCTGGCGCCTGCCGATCATCGGCACCGCCGGCCTCATCGTCAGCAGCATCCTCATCGGCACGGCCTACCCGGCCGTCGTCCAGCGCTTCCAGGTGGAGCCGAACGAGCGGGCCTACGAGGCGCCGTTCCTCGAGCGCAACATCGAGGCGACCCGCGCGGCGTACGGCCTCGCGGACATCGAGGAGATCCCCTACGACGCCACGACGGACACCACGCCCGGCGCGCTCCGCGAGGATGCCGCGACCACGGCCAACATCCGCATCCTCGACCCCGCGGTCGTGGGCGACGCGTTCAGCCAGCTGCAGCAGTTCCGGCAGTACTACCAGTTCGGCGACAACCTCGACGTCGACCGGTACGACATCGACGGCCGCGTGCAGGACACGGTGGTCGCGGTGCGCGAGCTGAGCCCCACCAACACCGGCACCTCGTGGGTCAACCAGCACCTCGTGTACACGCACGGCTACTCGCTGGTCGCCGCGTACGGCACGCAGCGCACGAGCGACGGCCAGCCGGTCTTCCTCGAGTCCGGCATCCCGGCCTCGGGCGACCTCGGCGACTTCGAGCCCCGCGTGTACTTCGGCGAGAACTCGCCCGACTACTCCATCGTCGGCGGCCCCGAGTCCGGCGACAAGGTCGAGCTCGACTACCCGTCCGGCGAGGACGGCGCGGACGAGACGTACACGACGTTCCAGGGGAACGGCGGCCCGAAGGTCGACAACGTGTTCAAGCGCCTCATCTACGCGCTCAAGTTCCAGTCGGAGCAGATCTTCCTCGCGAGCCAGGTCAACGACCAGTCGCAGATCCTGTACGACCGCGACCCGGCGCAGCGCGTCGGCAAGGTGGCGCCGTACCTGACCATCGACAAGGACCCGTACCCCAGCGTGGTCGACGGCCGCGTCGTCTGGATCGTGGACGGCTACACCACGAGCGACCAGTACCCGTACTCGGAGCGTCAGGACATGAGCCGCCTGATCGCGGACTCGCAGCAGACGCAGCCGCTCGTCCCGACGGACCGGATCAACTACATCCGCAACTCGGTGAAGGCGACGGTCGACGCGTACGACGGCAAGGTCACGCTCTACGCGTGGGACACCGAGGACCCGATCCTCAAGACCTGGCAGAAGGTGTTCCCCTCGACCCTCCAGCCGATCTCGGACATCTCGGGCGAGCTCATGAGCCACCTGCGCTTCCCGGCCGACATGTTCAAGGTGCAGCGCGCGGTCCTCGGCAAGTACCACGTGACCGACCCGGGCTCGATCTACTCGAACCAGGACCTCTGGACCACGCCGAACGACCCGACCGCGACCACGGACCCGGGCACGTCGGCGAGCCTCCAGCCGCCGTACTACCTGACCATGCAGATGCCGGGCCAGGACGAGCCGAAGTTCTCGCTGTACACGACCTTCATCCCGCCGGCCACGCAGGACACCGCCCGGAGCGTGCTCACGGGCTACCTCGGGGTCGACTCGGACGCGGGCAGCACGGCGGGCGAGAAGGCGCCGGACTACGGGAAGCTGCGACTGCTGACGCTGCCGAACGACGACACCATCCCGGCGCCCACGCAGATCCAGAACAACTTCAACTCCGACACGAACGTGGCGAACCAGCTCAACCTGCTGGAGCGCGGCGGCCGCACCTCCGTGGTGCGCGGCAACCTGCTGACCCTCCCGGTCGGCGGCGGCCTGCTGTACGTGCAGCCCGTGTACGTCCGCTCCACGGGCGACACGAGCTACCCCCTGCTCCGCAAGGTGCTGGTGGCGTTCGGCGACAAGATCGCGTTCGAGGACACGCTGGACGCGGCCCTCGACAGCATCTTCGAGGGCGACTCGGGCGCCACCGCCGGTGACGAGGGCGTGCCCACCACGCCCGTCACCGACGACGGCACCGGGACCGACGACGGATCGACCGACGGCGACACGGGCTCGACCCCGACGCCCACGCCGGCCCCGACGACGCCCGCCGCGACGGC
>NZ_JAVCVL010000227.1:0-4169 GCF_032917815.1 Clavibacter sp. MX14-G9D
CCCGGCGGGCCGAGCCCGGGGCCCCGGAGGCGGACGCGGAGCCGCGGCCGCCGCGCCGCCTCGAGCCGCACCACCTGGTGCTCCGGGCGGGCCGCTGGTACGTCGTCGGCTTCTCCGCGGAGCACGACGAGTGGCGCGTGCACCGGGTGGACCGGATGGACCTCCGCCTCCACGGCGGTCGGCGCTTCACCCGCCGCACGGTGCCGGGCGGGGACGCCGCGGCCTTCCTCGAGGCGCGTTTCCGCGGATCGACGGCGACGGACGGCGGCTGGCCCTGCGTGGGGACCGTGGTGCTCGACCTGCCGGCCGCGGAGGTGCGGCCGTTCGCGGGCGACGGCACGGTCGAGGACCTCGGGTCCGGCCGCTGCCGCTACCGCTCGGGCTCCTGGTCGTGGACGGCCCTCGCCGCGCAGCTCGGCCGCTTCGGCGCGGACCTCGAGGTCGTCGACCCGTCGGAGCTCCGGGACGCCTGCCGCGAGCTCGCGGAGCGTTACGCACGCGCGGCGGTCGCGCCTCCCGCCGCGGGATCCGTCGCGACGGGCTGACCGCTGGCCGCGCTAGAGGCCGCGCCGGGCCATCCAGCGGAACAGGACGAACGCCACCACGCCGAGGACCACGAGGACGGGGCCGCCGATGAGGAACACCGGGCCGAGGTCCCCGGTCGCGCCGCGGAACGTCGCGATGAGTCCGCCGATCACCGCGCCGCAGGCGGAGATGGTCCGCCCGGCCGTGAAGGGCGCCTTCGGCTCGCCCTCGGGAGCCCGGTCCGCGTCATCGCCCATGCCCCCACGGTACCGACCGGACCGTTCTCCATCGGACCCGGCAGGAGGCGCGGGTCCGAGCCTCACCCGTCCTGGGGACGCCCGAGCAGCATGGTGAGGAAGCCGAGCGTGCCGCGGTAGCCCTCCAACCACGCTCGCCGGTGCTCGACCGACGCGCTCAGCACCTGCGCGCGGTCCGGGTCGTCGGGGTGCTCGAGGTCGCCGATCCGGTTCCTGTCCACGGCGCGAGCCCAGGGCGCGTCCGCGCGGGCGACGGTCCCGCTCAGGCCGGGGCGGCGCGCCGGAGCACGAGCCGCACCCGGAGACCGTGCGCGGCGGCCCGGCGGTCGGGGTCGTCCGGGCCGTCCCGTCCGTCGTCGCCGGCGGCGTCCTCCAGCGCGACCTCGCCGCCGTCGTGCTCGACGAGCTGGCGGACGATGGCGAGCCCGAGGCCGGATCCGCCCGGGGTCCGGCTCCAGAAGCGGTCGAAGGCGCGCTCGCGCTGCTCCGCGGTGAGGCCGGGGCCGTCGTCCTCGACGGTGACGACCACGGACGCGGCGGTCACACGCACCGCGACCCGCACCGATCCGCCGGGCGACGCCGCGTGGAGGGCGTTCTCGAGCACGTTGTCGAGCGCCTGCTCGAGGTGGCCGGGCGTCGCCGTCACCACCGCGGACGCGGACGCCGCGGACGGGGACGCCGCGGCCACGGCGGAGGCGAGCGGACGGCGGCGCGCATCCGGCCCGTCCGCCTCCGGAGGCGACGCGACGAGCGCCACGTCGGACTCCTCGGCGGCCGCCGCCCACGCCGCGACGCGCCCCGCGACGACGGCCCGGACGTCGAGCGGTGCCGGGCGCCGACTGGTGCCCTGCGCGCGGGCGAGCACGAGGAGGTCGTTGACGAGCCGGGTCATGCGGCCCGCCTCCTGCAGCACCCGGTCGACGGCGGCGCGGTCCGCGGGGTCGAGGAGGCGGGCGTGCAGGTTGTCGAGGCTGAGCCGGAGCGCGGTGAGCGGCGTCCGCAGCTGGTGCGAGGCGTCCGCGGTGAAGGCGCGCTGCGCGTCGATGAGCATGCCGGTGCGGCGGGCGCCGTCGTTGAGGGTCTCCGCGAGGCGGCGGGTCTCCGCGGGGCCGGCGGCGGCGGGATCCACGCGGGCGCCGTAGTCGCCGTCCGACATTCGCGCCGCCATGCCGTCGAGGAGCCGGAGCGGGCGGGTCAGCGACCGGGCGAGCAGCGATCCGACGAGGCCGGAGACGAGCAGGACGACCGTGCCGATGGCGACGACCACGCCGACGATCCCGGCGATGCGCTGCTGCAGGGGCGCATCGGGGAACGTCAGGCGCACCGCGCCGTCGATGCGGCCCGCGGGCGATGCCGCGGGCACGGTCACCTGGAGGCCGGGCTCGCCGAGCACGGACACGTCGAGGCGGCGCACGCGGTCGTCGCCGTCGAGCGCCGCGGCGAAGTCGGCGTCGCCGCTGCCCGCCACGGGACGGCCGAGCGCCGGCCGCGCATCGGCGTCGAGGAGCTCCACGCGCCCGCCGGTCTGCTCCTCGAGGGCGCCGCGCAGGTCCTCCAGCGCCAGCCGCGCCCCACGCGCGGTCGCGGCGTCGGCCTCCGCCGCGGTCGCGAGCAGCACCGCGACGGTGCGCGCCTCACGGAGGCCCACGTCGCGCTGCTCGTCCCGCAGCGACGCCACGAGGCTCATCCCCACGGGGACCGAGAACGCGACGACCGCGAGGGTGACGATGAGGAGGTAGGAGAGGACCAGCCGCCGGCGCATCAGGCGGCCTCGAGGCGGAACCCCACGCCGCGGAGGGTCGTGATGACGATCGCGCCGGCCAGCTTCTGCCGGAGCGCCGCGATGTGCACGTCGAGGGTCCGGGTCGACCCGAACCAGTGGGTGTCCCACACCCGCTCGATCAGGGCCTCCCGCGTGAGCACGGTGCCGGGCTCGGCGACGAGCGCCGCGAGCAGGTCGAACTCCTTCGGCGACAGGCGCACCTCGCTGCCGTCGCTGTGCACGCGGCGCCCGGCGACGTCGACCTGGATCCGGCCGACGACCAGGGCGCGCACCGCCGCCTGCGGGTCGGCGTCGTCCGCGGCCGGCGCGTCCACCGCGCCGAGGCGCCGCGTGACCGCGCGGATGCGGGCGACGATCTCCCGCACGCCGAAGGGCTTCGCGACGTAGTCGTCGGCCCCGACCTCGAGGCCCGCGACGGTGTCGACCTCGTCGTCGCGGGCCGTGATGATGATGATCGGCAGGCTCGACCGGGTCCGCAGCTCGCGGCACACGTCGAGGCCGTCCATGTCGGGCAATCCGAGGTCGAGGAGGACGACGTCCGGCTCGGCGGCGGCTAGGGCCTCCTGGCCGGTGGTCACCCACCGCACCTCGTAGCCGTAGCGCTCGAGGCCGTCGGTGAGGGATCCGGCGATGGAGGGGTCGTCCTCCACGAGCATCACGATCACGGTTCCGCCTCCGATGGTGCCCGGGACGAGCCGGGTGCTGCCTACTGCGCGACCGGCTCCTTCGAGGAGTGGTGCTCGACGATGCGCCACTCGCCGTCGACCCGGGTCCAGTCGAAGGTGAAGCGGGCCGCGACGACGTCGCCCGTCTCCCCCATCGTGAACGTGTAGAGGCCGGAATGCGAAATCGAGTCCGGGCCGAGGCTGCGCACGTGGTCCTCGGTGATGGCGCCGCTCGGGTCGTTCGCGAGGAAGCCCTCGAAGTACCGGAGGCGCTCGGCGCTCGTGTCGTGCACGCCCGGCGAGACGGTGGGGAGCAGGACGGCGTCGGGCGCGTACATCGCGTCGACGGCCGCGGGGTCGCCCGTCGCCAGGGTGCCGTTCCACTCGTCGAAGAGCTCCCGGGCGTCGGCGCGGAGGGTCCCCTCGTCAGGGGCGGCGTCCCGGCCGCCGGACGCGGCGGCGCCGGAGACGGCGATCCCCGCGATGGCGATCGCGGCGACGGAGGCCGCGACGGCGCCCGTCGCGGCGCGGCGGCTGAGGGGACGTCGGGTGGTGGGCATGGGGTGCTCCTCGAGTCTCGGCGGGCGGCTCCTCCGTCCCGCGCTGAAGTCCCTCCAGCCTCGCGGGGGGCCTGCCAGCACCCGGCCAGCGGTCGGCCAGGGGAGCGTCAGGACGAGGTTCGGATGCGCCGCGGCGCCGCATCGACCGTCCCGCATGCCGGAGAGGTCAACCCCGTGGGCGACGGGCGTCTCGAGCGGGAGGGTGGGCCATGCCATCCGACGCCGATCCCGCCCCCGACCTCGACCCCGACCTCGACATCGACCCGACGCGCGTCCGCGACCAGCCCGCCATCCGCCACGGCCGCCGCCGCTCCTGGCTCATCCCCGCCGGGCTCCTCGCCGCGGTGGCCGTCGGCCTGCTGGTCGCGGCGCTCCGGCG
>NZ_JAVCVL010000228.1:0-4161 GCF_032917815.1 Clavibacter sp. MX14-G9D
CGCGGCTCGTCGAGGGCGGCGCGCTCGCCGTGCTCGACGAGGCCACCCGCAGCGACATCGGCCGCGCCGAGGGGCACGCCCTCGTGATCCTCACCTCGCTCGCCCTGTGCGGCCTCGACTGGCGCGCCGCCGGGGACCTCATCGCCGCCACCCCCGAGCTCCGCGAGGCCCCGCCGCGCGTCGCCGCCGTCCCCCGGATCGAGGCGGCCCGGTGATCGTCACCCTCACGGACGCCCGCGTCGGCGACGGCCCCGCGCCCGCCCTCCCCGCGATCTCGCTGTCCTACGGCGGCCCGGCCCCCGTGGTCGCGGTCGCCGAGACGGAGCTGCGGCCGACGGTGCTGTCGCTCGTCGCGTCGGGCCGCATGCGGATCGACGGCGGCACCCTCGCCCTCGACGAGGACGGATCCGCGGGCGTCGCCGCGCGCATCGCCGAGCGGGTCGCGCTCGTCGACACCCCGCGGATCAACGAGCCCGCCGACGACGTGACCCTCCGCGCGGTCGTCGCCGAGGAGCTCGCCCTCGCCGGCCACCGCTCCGGACGGCACGAGGTGGGCGTCATCCTCGACGACCAGCAGCTCGCCGACCTCGCCCGGGCGCCGTTCTCCGCGGTCCCCGCGGTCGCCCGCATCCGCCTGCTCACGACGCTCGCGGCCTCCCGCGCCGGCGTCGAGGCCGTCGTCGTCACGTCGCCCGAGCGGCACGGCGGCGCGGTCGCCGAGTGGATGCGGGTCCTCCGCGACCTCGCCCGCTCCGGCACCGGCGTCCTCGTCGTCACGAGCGAGGCCGCCGCCGAGGCGATCACCGCGCTGCCCGCGGACGACGCCCCCGACCCCTCCCCCACCCCCTCGATCGACGGAAGCCCGACCCGATGAGACTCCTCCCCCTGGTGCGCGCCGAGCTGACGCGCCTCACCGCCACCACCATGTCCAAGGTCGCGCTGGTCGCGCTCGTGCTGGTGCCCGTCCTCTACGGCGGCCTGTACCTCTGGGCGAACCAGGACCCCTACAGCAGCCTCGACGAGGTGCCCGCCGCGCTCGTCATGGCCGACCAGGGCACCACCGTCGACGGGGAGGCGGTCGACTACGGCACGGACGTCGCGTCGGACGTCCTCGACGACGCCTCCTTCGACTGGCACGAGGTCTCCTCCGCCGAGGCGCGCACGGGCCTCGAGGACGGCACCTACGACTTCACGCTGACGATCCCGGCCGGGTTCTCCGCCGCGCTCGCGTCGTCCTCCGGGACGGACCCCCAGCAGGCCCGCGTGATCATGGCCACCGACGACGCGAACAGCTACCTCGCCACGACCATCGCCCAGCAGGCCGGTGCGCGGATCACGAAGTCCGTCGCCGCGCGCGTCGGCACGGAGGCCGCGGGCAAGCTGCTGCTGGGCCTCGCCGACGTGCGCTCGAGCCTCGGCGACGCCGCGTCCGGCGCGCAGCAGCTCGTCGACGGCACCGCCAGCGCGCGCACGGGCGCCGACGGCCTGGCGGACGGGAACGCGCAGCTGGCCACGGGCGCCGACACCCTCTCCTCCGGCCTCGCGCAGCTCCGCACGGGCACCGCCCAGCTGCCCGCGCAGACGCAGCAGCTCGCCACCGGCGCCGACCAGGTCGCGAGCGGCGCGGACGCGCTCTCCTCCGGGGCGGCCGAGCTCTCCACGGGTGCCGCCGCGCTCACCCCGGGCGCGCAGCAGGTCGCCACCGGCGCCCGCCAGGTCGCCGACGGGAACGCGCGGATCGCGGCGCTCGGATCCACCGCCTCCGCCGGCGCCGACGACCTCGCCGCCGAGGTGCCCGCCGTCCGCGCCGACATCGTCGCCCGCATGACGGCCGCGGGGATCCCGCAGGCCGAGATCGACCAGGCCCTCGCCCGGCTCGACGGGCTGGGGAAGGGCATCACGGACGCGGCCGCGAAGACGGACGGCCTGAGCGCCCAGCTGACGACCCTGGCCACGGGCAGCGAGCAGGTCGCCCAGGGCAGCGCCCAGGTGGCCGACGCCGCCGGGCAGCTGCAGAGCGGCTCCGCGACCCTCGCCCAGGGCGCGGGCACGCTCGCGACCGGGAGCCGCCAGGTCGCGGACGGCGCCGACGCGCTGGCCGGGGCGTCGCCCGCGCTCGCGTCGGGGATCGCGCAGGCCGCGGACGGCAGCGCGACCCTCGCGACCGGCGCGCACTCCGCGTCCGACGGCGCGAAGGACCTCGCCTCCGGCCTCGGCACCCTGCAGGACGGCGCGACGCGCCTCCGCGACGGCCTCGACTCGGGGCTCGATCGGATCCCCGCCTCCACCGACGCGCAGCGCGACGCGCAGGCCGACACCATCGGCGACCCGGTGGCGCTCCGCCAGGACGCCGTGACGAAGGCCGGCGCGTACGGCGCGGGGCTCGCGCCGTTCTTCATCAGCCTCGCCGCGTGGATCGGGATCTACGCGCTCTTCCTCATCGTCAAGCCGCTGTCCCGGCGCGCGATCACGGCCCGGAAGGCGCCGCTGCGCATCACGCTGGCGGGCTGGCTCACCCCGGCGCTCCTCGGGATCGTGCAGATGGCGGGCCTGTACGCGATCGTCGCGGGGGCGCTCGGCTTCCGCGTCGCGCACCCGCTCGCCATGTACGGGACGATGGCGCTCGCGTCGATCACGTTCGCGGCGATCATCCTCGCGCTCAACGTGCTGCTGGGGAGCGTCGGCCAGTTCCTCGGGCTCGTGCTCATGGTCGTGCAGCTCGTGACCGCCGGCGGCACGTTCCCCTGGCAGACCCTCCCGGCGCCGCTCGCCGCGCTGCACCATGTGCTGCCCATGAGCTACGCGGTGGATGCGCTGCGCCAGCTCATGTACGGCGGCGACCTCGGGGCGGCTGCCCGGGACGCGGGCGTGCTCGCGCTGTGGCTCGTCGGCGGGCTCGCGGTGGCGCTGGCCGGAGCGATCCGCATCACGTCGCACCGGACGCTGCGGGACCTCCGGCCGTCGCTGATCGGCTGATCGGCGGCGGGAGCGCGGCGGCGTCCTAGCGGCCGCCGCCGCGCCGCCCGACGCGCAGCCCCGCCCAGAACGCGAGGAGGACCAGCCCCGCGGCGAGCACCCCGGCGGCGACGAGCGTCCCGGTCGCGAGGACGTGGACGCCGGGCGTGGTGAAGGTCTCACCCGACAGCGGGGCGTAGGCGAAGAACCCGAGCGACACGGGCTGCATGAGCGATCCGACGAGTGCGAGCACCCCGCCCACCACGGCGAGCGCCGCGATCACGAGCAGCGCGGTCATGCGCATCCGCGTGCTCACGCGAGCCGCTCCAGCGGGTTCTCCGCGAGCTTCCGCTCGAGGCCGCCGTCGACCAGGCGGCGGGCGGCCGTGTCGGGCTTCCGCTCCGCCTGGTCGCGCACGCACGCGCCGAACTCCGCGGCGAGCGCGCCCCGCGGATGGGCGGCGAGCACCTCCCGCAGGTACCCCTCGGGCAGCGCGTCGGGGCGGGCGCCGGAGATGTCGAGGCCGGTGGCGACCTCGAGCAGGTGCCCCTCGACGTCGAGCTCCGGATCCACGGACGGCCAGTTGTGCCGCACGATCGCGTCGAGCACCCGCTGCCGGCGCGCGGCCGGCCAGCCGGCGCCCGCGGTGAGCGCGACGCCCACGTGGCCGCCGGCGTGCTCGTAGGAGATCGCGTGGGCGTCGAACGCCGTCACCGTGCCCATGTCGTGCAGCACTGCGGAGACGTAGAGGATCTCGTGGTCGACCCCCGTCAGCCCGTCGACGACCGCGAAGGCCTCCGCCCAGAGCCACGAGCGGATCCCGTGGGCCGTGATCGCGGCGGACTGGTACTCGGTCGCGAGCTCGAGGGCGCCGCGGGCGGCGGCGGTGTCGGGCACGGGGAAGTCGGCGATGCGCATGGCCCATGCTGGCACGCGCGCTGCGCCGGATCCGCACCAGGACCGGCGCGCGTCCGTCCCTAGGCTGGGCGGATGGACCCCTCCCGCCGCGTCCCCGCCCTGCGCACCGCCGCGGTCGCGGCGCTCGTGGTCGCCGCGTGCGCGGTGCCCGTGGCGTTCCTGCCGCTGTGGGGATCCGCGGGCGGCCGCCTCGTGCCGCTGGCGCTCATCCCCGGAGGCGGAGGGGTCGCCGTCGCCCTCGCGGTGCGGCTGCTCACCGCAGCCGCCCGGCACGACGCGCGACCCGCG
>NZ_JAVCVL010000229.1:0-4158 GCF_032917815.1 Clavibacter sp. MX14-G9D
CTCGCCGGGATCGTCTTCGTCGGCGTGAGGTGGCGGTCGGAGCGGCGGGCGCCCGAGCTGCGGGCGGTGCGCGGAGGCCGCGTCCAGGAAACCGACCTACGGTAGGGATGTCCATGCGATCGCATGGACGGTGGCTCCACCACGAGGCGCGAGCCGTCGCCCCCCGTCGTCAGGAGACCCCATGACCACCACCCGCTTCACCGACAAGGTCGTCCTCATCACCGGCGGGGGCTCCGGCCTCGGTCGCGCCGCCGCCGTCCGCCTCGCCGCGGAGGGCGCCCGGCTCTCCCTCGTCGACATCTCGGAGAAGGGCCTCGCGGCCACCGTCGAGGCCGTCCGCTCGTCGTCGCCCGACGCCGAGGTCCTCACCGTCATCGCCGACGTGTCGGACGAGTCCGACGTCGACGCGTACGTCCGGCAGACCGTCGAGCGCTTCGGCCGCATCGACGGCTTCTTCAACAACGCCGGCATCGAGGGCCGCCAGAACCTCACCGAGGACTTCACGGCCGCCGAGTTCGACAAGGTCGTCGCGATCAACCTGCGCGGCGTGTTCCTCGGCCTCGAGAAGGTGCTCGCCGTCATGCGCGCGCAGGGCTCCGGCATGGTCGTGAACACCGCGAGCGTCGGCGGGATCCGCGGCGTCGGCAACCAGTCCGGCTACGCGGCCGCGAAGCACGGCGTCGTCGGGCTCACCCGGAACTCGGCCGTCGAGTACGGCGAGTTCGGCATCCGCATCAACGCGATCGCGCCCGGCGCCATCTGGACCCCCATGGTCGAGGCGTCGATGGAGCAGCTCAGCGCCGAGGACCCGCGCGGCGCGGCCGAGCAGTTCATCCAGGGCAACCCGACGAAGCGCTACGGCGAGGCCGAGGAGATCGCGTCCGTGGTCGCGTTCCTGCTCTCCGACGACGCGGCCTACGTGAACGCCGCCGTCCTGCCGATCGACGGCGGGCAGTCCGCGAAGTACTGAGCCGCGGCATCGCGGCATCGCGGCATCGCGTCACCGCGGGAGCCGGGGCCGGGCGTCGTCGTCCGGCCCCGGCGGCGTCCGCGGGCGGCGCAGCGTGCCCGTGCGCTCAGCCGAAGGGCGGCGTCGGCACCTGGCACGTCACCGGCTGTCCGGGAGCCGCCGTGGCGGTCGCGATCTCCCGCCGCCCGTCGATGAAAATCCGGCAGGTCAGCGCCTCGCCGTCCACCGGGGTGGCCTGCACGAACGCCCAGTCCTCCGCGGTGACGTAGGCCTCCGCGGACCACAGCCCCTCCCCGGCGTCGCGGCCCGCCGCCAGCGACGCGCGGCCGACGTCCTGGACGACGGACGGCCGGCCCCGCCGCGACGCCTCCGCGTACGCGACGTCCGTGAGCCCGCCGTCCGCGGCCTCCGTGGTGCTGACCTCGTAGGTGATGGCGTAGATGTCGGCGATGTCGTCGGCGATGTCCGAGCAGCCCGCGAGGGCGAGGGACAGGGCCGCGGCCGTGAGGACGGTCCCGGAGCGGACGACGGCACGGCGGGAGGACGCGGCGTTCATGCACCCAGTGTCGCCCGCGTGCCCCGGGCGCCTCGTCCCCCGCAGGTGCCGGGATGCCGGCCGACGCGGCACCGCGGGACCACCGGCCGCCTCGGATCCGGACGCGGTCCCGGACGTGGTCCCGGTCCCGCGCGGCGTCAGACCACCGCGCTGCGCAGCGGCGCCGTGGCGAACTCGCGCATGCCCTCCTCGAAGGTCATCCGGGGCTCCCAGCCGAGCTCCGCGCGCAGCCGCTCCGACGACGCCGTGATGTGCCGCACGTCGCCGAGCCGGTACTCGCCGGTGGTGACGGGCGCCGATCCGCCGGCCTCCCGCGCGAGCGCCTCGGCCATCTCGCCGATGGTGTGCACCGTGCCGCTGCCGACGTTGAAGGCGCGGAAGGAGCCGGCCTCGCGGTCCGCGGTCCAGGCGAGCGCCGCGAGGTTCGCGCCGGCGACGTCGCGGACGTGCACGAAGTCGCGACGCTGACGGCCGTCCTCGAAGACGCGCGGCGCCTCGCCGCGGGCGAGGGCCGACCGGAACAGGGAGGCGACGCCCGCGTAGGGCGTGTTCTGCGGCATGCCCGGTCCGTAGACGTTGTGGTACCGGAGCGCGGCGGCACGGCCGCCCGTGGCGCGCGTCCACGAGCTCGCGAGGTTCTCCTGCGCGAGCTTCGTGGTGGCGTAGACGTTGCGCGGGTCGAGCGGCACGTCCTCGCCGATGAGCGCGGGGACGAGCGGCTCGCCCGTCGCGGGATCCAGCGGGTCGAACAGCCCGGCGTCGAGGTCGGCGACGCGGCGGGCCGGCGGCCGCACGGGCCCGTCCGCGCCCGCGTAGGCGCCCTCGCCGTAGACGACCATGGAGCTCGCGAGCACGAGCCGGTCGATGCCCGCGCGGGTCATCGCCGCCAGGAGCACCGCGGTGCCGCCGTCGTTGGTGGCGACGTAGTCGGGCGCGTCGAGGAAGTCGACGCCGAGCCCGACCTTGGCGGCCTGGTGGCACACGACGTCGACGCCGTCGAGGGCGCGCGCGACCGCGTCCGCGTCGGTGACGTCGCCGCGCACCAGCTCGACGCCCGGATCCACGTCCGGCTCGCCGCCGTGCACGTCGGCGCGGAGCGAGTCGAGGACGCGCACCCGGCGCCCCTCCTCGAGGGCCGCGGTGACGATCGTGCCGCCGATGAAGCCCGCCCCGCCCGTGACGAGGAGGATCCCGTCGCTCACGAGCGCGCCTCCGTCGCCGGCGCCGCCGCGTCGCCCGTCGCGCCCGTGACGGGCCGCGCGAGCACGGAGGCGACCGCGTCCGCGTCGATGAGCGGGCGTCCGCGGTAGTCGGCGGGGATCGCGCGGACGACCGCCTCGATCGCCCGCACGATGCGCGGCTGCGCCTCCCGGAGGCGCGCGAACACCAGCTCGGCGGTGACCGCGTCCCCCTGCTCCCCGGGCAGCGGCGCGAGGCCCGCGTCGGCGTCGGTGACGAACGACAGGTTGACGGTGCCGATGTTGAGCTCGGAGGCCAGGACGACCTCCGGGTACTGGGTCATGTTCACGATGTGGGCGCCCGCCTGGCGGAACCAGAGCGACTCGGCGCGCGTGGAGAACCGCGGCCCCTGGATGACGACGACGGTGCCCGAGGTGCGCAGCGGCCCCGCGGGATCGGCGCGGTCGCCGCCCTCGAGCTCGACGAGCGCCGCGGCCGCGGGGCCGTGCAGGGCCGGGTCGAACGGGTCGGCGGCGGACAGGTGCTGCACGACGCCGGCGTCGAAGAAGGTGTCCGGGCGGCCCCAGGTGCGGTCGAGGAGCTGGTCGGTGAGCACGAGCGATCCCGGCGGGTAGTCCGGCGAGACGCCGCCCACGGCGGACGAGGACACGATGGCCGTCACGCCCAGCGACGCCAGCGCCCAGACGTTCGCCCGGTAGTCGATGAGGTGGGGCGCGACCGAGTGGTCGGCGCCGTGCCGCGTGAGGAACGCGACCCGGCGGCCGGCGAGCTCGCCGACGGTCACCTCGCTGGACGTCGGGCCGAACGGCGTCGCGATGCGGTGCGACGCGCTGGTGGCGGGGTCGAGCAGGGCGTACAGGCCGGATCCGCCGATGACGCCGATCTCGGCGCGGGGTGCGGGTGCGGGGGCGGTGCTGCTGGTGTCGGTCACGGGGCTCCTCGGGTCGTCGTCGCCCAGTCAAGCAGGGGCGCGGTGGGTGCGGGCCGGACGCGACCCGCGGCGGATGCGAGGGCCGGGTGCGCCTGATGGACTGGGGGCATGAGCGCCGTGGATGCCGATGCCGATGCCGCGGGTGCCCGTGGTCCGGCCGCTCCCGTGGCGCGCCTGGCGGGCATCCTCGTGCTCCTCGGCCTGGCGGGCGTCGTCACCGCGGGTGGGATCAGCGCCCTCGCCGCGCGGATGCAGGCCTCGATCTCGGGATCCGAGGTGGACGGGCTCTCGATGCTGCTCCCGGGCCTGGTGGTCACCGCGGTCATGGCGTCCCTCGCCGCGGCGTCCACCGCGCGGGTGGTGCGCGGCGCCCGCCGTGTGCCTCCCCTCGCGCTGGCCCGGCACGCGTCGGCCCTCGCGATCCGGCCGCTGGCGGTCACGGCCGTGCTCGTGGGGGTCGTGTGCGAGTCCCGCCTCCCCGGCGGCCTCGCCGAGGTCGCG
>NZ_JAVCVL010000023.1:0-22686 GCF_032917815.1 Clavibacter sp. MX14-G9D
CGCCGCCGACCCCTCGCCCGCGGCCGACGCGGCACGCCGCGATGCGTCGACGCCGGGCGCCGCAGCGACGGGGGACCCCGTGCCCGTCCCTCCGTCCCGGCCGCTCGTGGCCGGCTGGCTGGCGCCCGCGCTCTGGATCCTCGCGGTCGCCTTCCCGGCGGCGGGCCTCGGCCTCCGCGCGCTCGGGGCCTCGATCGCGAGCTCCATGCCGTACTCCAGCTTCGGGGATCCGCTCGGGCCGGCGTGGCTCCTCGATGCCGTGCCCCTGCTCGTGACCCTGGCGCCGGGCGTCGTGGCGGGCGGTCCCATGGCCGTCATCGCGGCGCTGGCCGTCCACGCGCTCCGGCGCCGACCCGCCTGACGCGCACCGGGCGGACACCGGGACGCCCGGACCCGGGGCCGGCCCGCCCCGCCCGCGTAGGCTCGACGCATGGAGCAGAGAAGCCTCGGCAGGACCCATCGGAACGTCTCGGTCATCGGACTCGGGACATGGCAGCTCGGCGGGGACTGGGGTGACGTCGCCGAGGACGACGCGCTCGCCGTGCTCGACGCGGCGGCCGACGCGGGCATCACCTTCTTCGACACCGCCGACGTCTACGGCGACGGGCGGAGCGAGACCATCATCGGCTCGTGGCTCCGCGCCCACCCGGACGCCGGCGTGACCGTCGCCACCAAGATGGGCCGCCGCGACGCGCAGGACCCCGCGAACTTCACGCTCGACCGCTTCCGCGAGTGGACCGACCGCTCGCGCCGGAACCTCGGCGTCGACACGCTCGACCTCGTGCAGCTGCACTGCCCGCCGACGCCCGTGTTCTCCAGCGACCGGGTCTACGACGCCCTCGACGAGCTCGTCGCCGACGGGGCCATCGCCTCCTACGGCGTGAGCGTGGAGACGACGGACGAGGCGCTCCTCGCCATCGCGCGCCCCGGCGTCGCGAGCGTGCAGATCATCCTCAACGCGTTCCGGCTGAAGCCGCTGGACCGCGTGCTGCCGGCCGCGCGGGAGGCCGGCGTCGGCATCATCGCGCGCGTGCCCCTCGCGTCGGGCCTGCTCAGCGGCCGCTACACGGCGGACACGACGTTCGCCGAGACCGACCACCGGAACTACAACCGGTCGGGCGAGGCATTCGACGTGGGCGAGACCTTCTCGGGCGTCGACTACGAGAAGGGCGTGGCCGCCGCCCGCGAGTTCGCGGCCGCTGCGCACGAGGCCGCTCCCGATCTCACGCCCGCGCAGGTCGCGCTCGCGTGGATCGTGCAGCGCGACGGCGTGTCCACCGTGATCCCCGGTGCCCGGAACGCGGAGCAGGCGCAGGCGAACGCGCGGGCCGGCGACGCTCCCGCGCTGGGCGAGGTGTTCGAGCGGCAGGTGGCCGACATCTACGACCGCTCCTTCCGCGCGGCCGTGCACCCGCGCTGGTAGCCGCCCCCGGACGGACGACGGCCCCGGTCAGCGATGCTGACCGGGGCCGTCCCGCGTGCGGATCCGCTACTGGAGCGAGTCGCAGGCGCTCGACATCTGCGTCTTCAGCTCGTCGCTGATGGGCTGGCCGACGCCGGGCGCGATCTGGTCGGCGAGGGCGGTGATCTGCTGGCCGGCGGCCGCCGCGCCGCTCTCGGTGGAGGCGGAGATCTCGGTGCCGAGGTCGCGGAACGCCTGCACGTCCGACTCCTCGAGGGTGGACTTGTCCTTGAGGCCGCACGCGATGTCGCGGGTCTTGGCGGCGATCGCCTCGCGCGATCCGGTGGCGGCGGCGTCGCCGGAGCCGGCGTCGCCCTCGGTGGTCGCCTCGGGCGTGGGGCTCGCGGCCTCGGCGGAGGCGGACGCGGACGGGGTGGGGGTCGCGGAGTCGTCGGCGGCAGGGGAGCTGCACCCGGCGAGCGTGAGGCCGAGGACGAGCCCCAGCCCGGCGATGCCGGCGCGGAGGCGGCGCGTGGGAAGCGGGCGGATCGGAGAGGTCATGCCCTCACACTATCCAGCCGGACGGCGTCGGCTTCCGCGGGGGCGGGAACACGGGGGCGCGCTCCCCGGGCGCCGTCGTCGGCGGTGGGCGGGGCGTCGTGGCGGCCGGGCGGCCGATGCGGGTCCGCGGGCGGCCCCGCCGGTCACGTCATGACGGGGACGGGCTCCGTGTCCGGGATGGGGCCGGCGTCGCGGCCGCGGAGGTCCGGGCTGTGCCGGTGGAAGACGGCGGCGATGGCCGCGCCCACCGCGAGCAGCGCCGCCGCCACGACGAAGGCGCCCTGCGCGCCCTGCGCGTCGATGACGAAGCCGGCGGCGGCCGAGCCGAGCGCCGCGCCGATGAGCTGCCCGGTGCCGACCCAGCCGTAGGCCTCGGCCGTGTCGCTGAAGCGGACCGACGAGGAGACGACGGCGAACAGCACCGCCAGCGCGGGCGCGATGCCGACGCCCGCCAGGAAGAGGAAGACGGAGAGCCACGCGAACTGCATCCACACCGCGGCCAGCGCCGTGCCGACCAGGATGATGGTCATGCGGCGGGCCATGGCCCACGGGCTGATGGGGATGTGGCCGAGCGCGAGGCCGCCGATGAGCGAGCCGACCGCGAAGATCGCGAGGACGAAGCCGGCCTCCGGGCCGCCGTGGCCGTACACCGCCACGACGCCGGCCTCGATGGCGGCGCAGGCGGCGATGAGCAGGAAGCCGACCACGGTGCTGAGGAGCACGGGCGGGCGGCCGAGGACCACGCCGAAGCGGCGCTTGCTGCGCGGGATGCGGACGCGGCCGAGCTCGGGGGAGGAGATGAACCACGCGCCGCCGCCGACGAGGAACGCGGCCGCGACGAGGATGCCGGCGCTCGTGTCGACCTGGATGGCGAGGAACGTGGCGATGACGGGGCCGAGCACCCAGATGATCTCCTGCGCCGACGCGTCGAGGGAGAAGAGGGGCGTGAGCTGCTTGGAGTTGACCATCTTGGGGTAGATGGTGCGGACGGCCGGCTGCACGGGCGGGTTCGCGAGCCCCGCGAGGAGGCCGAGCCCCATGAAGGCGGGGACGGAGGTGCCCGCGTCGCCGAGCGCCACGGCGACGACGGCGACCGTGCACACCGCGGAGGTGAGGATGAGGACGGGGCGCATGCCCCACACGCCCATCCACCGGCTCGTGAGCGGGCCGGCGACGGCCTGGCCGATGCTCGTCGCGGCGAGCACGAGGCCGGCGGCGCCGTACGACTCGTGGATCCGCTCGACGTGCATGAGGAAGGCCAGCGAGAGCATGCCGCCCGGGAAGCGCGCGACCAGCTGGGCGGTGATGATCCGGCCCACGCCGCGGGTCTTGAGGAGGCTTCCGTACGTGCTCACGAGGGTCAGATCCTACCGGCCGTGCGGGGTCCGCCCGTAGCCCGGGAGCCGGCGGGAGGCGATGTCAGGAGGTCTCCGTAGCCTGTGGAACATGTGCATAAGTCCGCGGAGTTGTCCACACCTGTGGACGACACGCCCACTACATATGGGGTTGGGCATGGCCGGGTGCCCGCATATATAGTGATGGGGACGGCGACGGCCCCGGTTCATCCCCACTCCACGGAGCGGGGGACGCGGGCTGGCCGAGCATTTCCCCTGGTGAGGACCAGTGCTGCTGCAGCACGGGGCGCGGCGGGCACCACCCGCACCGCGTCCCCATCGACCGGAGGACCGTCCGCGCCCACCCGGGCGGACGACGAAGACGACAAGGAGCGAAGTGTCCATCACCGTAGTGAAGCGCGACGGCACGCGGGAGCCGTACGACGCGAACCGCATCAACCTGGCCATCGAGGACGCCACGCAGGGCCTCGACGAGAACATCGGCTGGGTCACGCAGATCGCGTCGGAGCTGGAGATCACCCTCTTCGACGGGATCACCACGCAGCAGCTGGATGAGGCCGTCATCCAGGTCGCGCTCCAGAACGTGAAGGACGACCCGGCGTTCGACACCGTCGCCGCCCGCCTGCTCCTCAAGACCATCTACAAGCGCGTGCTCGGCGACTACTCCTCGCCCGAGGAGCTCAAGCGCCTCCACGCGGAGCACTTCGCCCGCAACATCCAGCGCGGCGTCGACGAGATGCTCCTCGACTCCCGCCTCGTGCAGCTGTTCGACCTGGAGCGCCTCGCCCAGGCCCTCGAGCCGGCGCACGACGAGCTCCTGAAGTACATCGGCGTCGTGACGCTGAACAACCGCTACGGCATCAAGGGCCGCAACGGCGATGCCCTCGAGGTGCCCCAGTACTTCTGGATGCGCATCGCGATGGGCCTCACGCTCAACGAGCAGGACCCGACCTCCACCGCCATCGCCTTCTACGAGAAGATGTCGAAGCTCGAGTACCTCGCGGCCGGCTCCACCCTCGTCAACGCGGGCACCATCTACCCGCAGCTCGCGAACTGCTTCGTCATGGAGATGCAGGACGACATCGAGCACATCGCGAAGACCACGCGCGACGTCATGTGGCTCACCAAGGGCACGGGCGGCATCGGCCTCTCCGTCTCCAAGCTCCGTGCGCAGGGCTCGCCCATCCGCTCGAACAACACCACCTCCACGGGCCCGATCCCGTTCATGCACACCATCGACTCGGTGCTCCGCGCCGTCAGCCGCGGCGGCAAGAAGTTCGGCGCCCTGTGCTTCTACATGGAGAACTGGCACCTCGACTTCCCCGAGTTCCTCGACCTCCGCCAGAACTCGGGCGACCCGTACCGCCGCACCCGCACCGCCAACACGGCCGTGTGGATCAGCGACGAGTTCATGAAGCGCGTGCAGAACGACGAGGACTGGTTCCTCTTCGACCCGCTGGAGGTCTCCGACCTCAACGAGCTCTACGGCAAGGCCTTCTCGGAGCGCTACGCGTTCTACGTCGGCGAGGCCGAGGCCGGGCGCATCCGCATGTTCAAGCGCATCAAGGCGCGCGAGCAGTTCAAGTCGATCCTCATCTCGCTCCAGACCACCAGCCACCCGTGGCTGACCTGGAAGGACACGATCAACAACCGCGCCCTGAACAACAACACGGGCACCATCCACCTCTCGAACCTCTGCACCGAGATCACGCTGCCGCAGGACGAGGACAACGTCTCCGTCTGCAACCTGGCGTCGATCAACCTGTCGCAGCACCTGAAGGACGGCAAGGTCGACTTCGCCAAGATCGAGCAGAGCGCGCGCCTCGCGGTGCGCCAGCTCGACAACCTCATCGACATCACGCGCTCCAGCGTGAAGGAGGCGGACTTCTCCAACCAGCAGAACCGCGCGGTGGGCCTCGGCGTCATGGGCTTCACCGACATCGTCGAGAAGCTCGGCTTCTCGTACGAGTCGGAGGAGTCGTACGACCTCATCGACGAGATCATGGAGCACGTGTCCTACGCGGCCATCGACGAGTCGGCCGACCTCGCGCAGGTGCGCGGCGCCTACCCGAACTTCCAGGGCTCCCGCTGGTCGGAGGGCCTCGTGCCGCTCGACTCGATCGCGCTCATGGAGGCCGACCGCGGCGTCCCCGTGAAGGTCAACCGCACCACGCGCCTCGACTGGGACGCGCTGCGCGCGAAGGTCAAGGGCGGCATGCGCAACGCGACGCTCATGGCGATCGCGCCCACCGCGTCCATCGGCCTCGTCGCCGGCACCACGCCCGGCCTCGACCCGCAGTTCTCGCAGATCTTCAGCCGCTCCACGTCCTCGGGCAAGTTCCTCGAGGTCAACCGGAACCTGGTGAAGGACCTCCAGGAGCTCGGCCTCTGGGAGACGGTGCGCGAGAGCATCCTCCGCAGCCAGGGCGACATCCAGGGCATCGCGGCCATCCCGGACTCGGTCAAGGCCACGTACCGCACGAGCTTCCAGCTCTCGCCGTACGCGTTCCTCGAGGTCGCGGCCCGCGCGCAGAAGTGGATCGACCAGGCCATCAGCCGCAACATGTACCTCGAGACGCGCGACCTCGGCGACATGATGGACATCTACTTCGCCGGCTGGGAGCGCGGGGTCAAGACCACGTACTACCTGCACATGAAGCCGCGTCACACGGCCGAGCAGTCCACCGTGAAGGTCGACAAGTCGCAGGACGCCGACGGCACCAAGCGCAAGGGCTTCGGCGGCTTCGGCGGCGGCGCCCCCGCGTCGGCCCCCGCATCCACCGCGACCGCGGAGGCCCCGGCCCCGCAGGCCGCTCCCGCGCCCCGCAAGGGCTTCGGCTTCGGCGGAGTGGGAGGTGCACGCTGATGAACGACGACACGTTCGGCGACTACGTCGTCCCCATGGACCCCATGGACGAGCTCCAGTGCGACTCCTGCCAGTAGGCGGGACCCCCTAGCAGCATCGTCGCGGCGCACTCGGCCGCTCCCACCCGCACCACCATGCACGTCACCCGGAGAGAAGAAGCACATGTCGAAGATCCTCGGCACGGGAATCCAGGAGGGCCTCCTCCTCAAGCCCGTCAACTACCAGTGGGCCATGGACCTGTACGACCAGGCCGTCGCGAACACGTGGTTCCCCAACGAGATCCAGCTCGGTGAGGACATCGCGGACTTCAAGAAGATGACGGACGAGGAGCGCCACGCGATCACGTTCCTCATGAGCTACTTCAACCCGAACGAGCTCCTCGTCAACAAGGCGCTCGCGTTCGGCGTGTACCCGTACATCAACGCGCCGGAGTGCCACCTCTACCTGGCGAAGCAGATGTGGGAGGAGGCGAACCACTGCATGTCGTTCGAGTACGTCCTCGAGACGTTCCCGATCGACCGCGAGGCCGCCTACAACTCCCACGTCGACATCCCGTCGATGGCGCGCAAGGAGGAGTTCGAGGTCAAGTTCATCAAGCGCATGACCGAGCAGACCCTCGACATCACCACCACCGAGGGCAAGAAGGACTTCGTCCGGAACCTCGTCGCGTACAACGTCATCCTCGAGGGCATCTGGTTCTACTCGGGCTTCATGGTGTCGCTGTCGTTCCGCCAGCGGAACCTGCTGCGCAACTTCGGCTCGCTCATGGACTGGATCGTCCGCGACGAGTCGCTGCACCTCAAGTTCGGGATCAACCTCATCCTCACGGTGCTCGAGGAGAACCCCGACCTGCAGACGGAGGAGTTCGCCGCCGAGATCAAGCAGATGATCCTCGACGCCGTCGAGATGGAGGAGCAGTACAACCGCGACCTCCTGCCCAACGGCATCCTCGGCCTCAACGCGAACTACATCAACCAGTACGTGAAGTACCTGGCCGACCGCCGCCTGGAGGAGCTCGGCTTCGAGGCCGAGTACAAGGTCTCCAACCCGGCGAAGTGGATGGCGACGGCGAACGACACGCTGCAGCTCGTCAACTTCTTCGAGTCGACCAACACGTCGTACGAGTCGAACGCGTCGGCTACCGTCGGCGCCAAGTAGGGCCGACCGCCGCTGCGTCGCCGCAGCACCGCACGACCCGCCGCCGCCCGCGCCGCGCATCCACCCGGATGCCGGCGCGGGCGGCGTCGTGCCGCCCGCCGGACGGCGGGGCCGCACGACGGCACCACGGGGATACGCATGACCGTGCGACCGCACCACGCACGACCGCACCACGCACCAGCGCACGACCGCACCATCGAGAGGGCCCATGGACCAGCCGCACGACACAGCGAGCCGACACGTCGCCCGCGACGGACGCGCCTACGTCACCCGGGTCGTGGGGTGGGACGACGCGCGCGGCGCCCGCATCCGCCGCGCCATGGAGGACGAGATGGACGTCCGCTACGAGGGCCGGCACGCGGACGACCCGGACTGGCCGGCGAAGGCCGCCGTCGCGTTCGCGCTCGACCCCGCGGACGTCGAGGCGGTCGTGCTGCTCGTGCTCGAGGGCGACGACCGGGAGGCGGCGGCCCACGGCGTGATCCGGCGGCTCGGCGGCGAGCTGGAGCTGAAGAAGGTCGTCGTGGATCCGGCGCACCGCGGCACGGGCCTGGCGCGCGTCCTCATGGCGGAGCTCGAGCGCGTCGCCCGGGAGCGCGGCGCGCGGCGGCTGATCCTGCAGACGGGCGACCGGCAGCCCGACGCCGTGCGGCTCTACGAGACGGCCGGCTGGCTGCCGATCGACGTGTACCCGCCGTACCTGCCGGTCACGAACTCGATCTGCTTCGAGAAGCCGCTGGCCTAGCGGGGGAGCACCCCTCGGAGCCGCCGCGGGCGGGCGGGAGGGGCTGGCGTCGGGACGGCCGCGCGCGCATGCTGGGGGAGGGCTCCCGGACGGCCCTGCCGGGAGGAGCGCGATGACCGCCGAGTGCACCTGGGACGTCTTCTCCACCGTGGACGGCTTCGGGTCGTACGCCCCCGGCGCCGACTGGGGCGCGTACTGGGGGAGGCAGGGTCCCGAGCTGCTGGCCCGACGGATCGACGTCCACGCGGTCGAGTAGCGCCTCGTCTTCGGCGCCACCACGTTCCGCGAGAACGCGCGGCTCCTCGCCGCCGCCCAGGCCGCGGCGAGCTCGACGAGTGGAACGTCCTGTCGATGCGCATGCCCACGACGGTGATCTCCTCCACCCTCCGCGACACGCTCGCGTGGGCCGACGCCACCATCGTCGCGGGCGACGGGGTCGAGATCGTCCGGCGCCTCAAGGAGGAGTCCGAGCTGCCCCTCCGGTCGCCGGGCAGCCTCTCGCTCAACCGGGCGCTCCTCGCGGCCGGCCTCGTGGACCGGCTGCACCTCACGGTCTTCCCCGTGGTCTCGGGGCGCACGGGCACCAGTCCGATCCTCCGCGGCGTCGAGGACCTCCAGCTCGAGCTGAGGGAGAGCCGCGTGCTGGACGGCGGCACGCTCGACCTCGTCTACCGGCCCCGCCTCCGCTGACGGCCGCGGGCGGCGGGCGGCGGTGCGGCCGTGGCACGGGGAGCGCGGCCTGCGAGCATGGGCGGATGGACATCCTCATCACGCCCGCCGAGCTGGACCACGCCCTCCGCACCCGCGACGACGTCCGGGTGCTCGACGTGCGCTGGTCGCTCGGCGGCCCTCCCGGCGCGCCGCTGCACGAGGCCGGGCACATCCCGGGCGCGGTCTACGTCGACCTCGACGCCGAGCTGTCCCGGCACGGAGCGCCCGAGGAGGGGCGCCACCCGCTGCCGGGCACCGCGGACCTGCAGGAGGCGGCCCGGCGCTGGGGCATCCGGACGGGCGACGTCGTCGTCGCGTACGACGGCGGCGGCGGACTCGCGGCGGCGCGGGCCTGGTGGGTGCTGCGCGACGCGGGCATCGCGGACGTGCGGATCCTCGACGGTGCGCTGCCCGCCTGGACCGCCGCCGGCCTGCCGCTCGAGACCGGACCGGTGCTGCCCGCGCCCGGCGACGTGACGCTCTCGAGCGGGCTGCTCGCCGTCGTCGACGAGGCCGGCGCCGCCCGCGTCGCGGCGCACGGCGTCCTCCTCGACGCCCGCGCGGGGGAGCGGTACCGGGGCGAGGTCGAGCCGTGGGACCCGCGTCCCGGCCACATCCCGGGTGCCCGCAGCGCGCCGTCCTCGGACGCCCTCACGGAGGATGGCGCGTTCCGGTCGGCGGAGGAGCTGCGGGCGCGGTACGCGCGGCTCGGCGCGGGGGACGCCGAGGAGGTCGCCGTCTACTGCGGGTCCGGCGTCAGCGCGGCCCTCGAGGTCGCGGCGCTCCGCATCGCGGGGATCGACGCGGCGCTCTACCCCGGATCCTGGTCGGCCTGGTCGAACCGCCCCGAGCTGCCCGCGGCGACCGGCCCGGAGCCGGACGGCGGCCGCTGATCAGGCGGAGCGCCGCACCGCGATCACGGTGCAGTCGTCGGGCTGGCCCGACGGCGTGAGCTTCACGAGGGCGTCCACGAAGCGCTGCGCGTCGCCGTGCCGCACCATGAGGCCCGTGAGGTAGGTGTACGCGCCCTCCTCGTCGTCGAAGAAGTCGAGGAGGCCGTCGCTGAAGACGACGAGGGAGTCGCCCGGGTCCAGCCGCACGGTCTCCTCCTGCCAGGCGTCCTCCGCCTCGAGGCCGAGGGGGAGGTGCCGCCCGCGGAGGCGCTGCATGCCGCCGTCCGCGCGGATCACGAGCGAGAGCCCGTGCCCGGCGTCGACGTAGGTGAGGACCCCGGTCGCGAGGGCGAGCCGCGCGTGGAACATCGTCGAGAAGGAGCCCGCCGTCGAGAGGTCGTCCACGAGCGCCGCGGCGGTGCGCACCATGGTGCTGCGGACGCCGTGCGTGCGCGAGGCGAGCCGCACGGTGGCGCGGACGCCCGCCGCGAGGATCGCCGCGCCCACGCCCTTGCCCATCACGTCGGCCAGCGTGAGCCGCAGGTCGCCACCCTCGAGGAACCAGTCGTGCACGTCGCCGCCGACGACCTGCGCGGGGATGCTCGTGCCGGCGACCTGGTAGCCCTCGAGATGCGGCGCCGCCACCGGGGAGAGCGCGCGCGCCACCTCCACCGCCCGCTGGCTGTCGGTCTCCCGGGCGAGCTCCTCGGAGAAGAAGTCGCCGATGAGCGCGAGGCGGGCGCGGTCGACGGCGCCGAACTCCCGCGGTGCGGTGTCGGCGATGAGGAACACCCCGATCACGTTGCCGTCGGGCGCGCGCAGGTGCTGCGCGGCGTAGAAGCGGACCCCGAGCGGGCCGGTGACGCTGGGGGAGTCGGCGAGCCGCGCATCGCGCAGGGCGTCCTCCACGACCAGCATGCCGCCCTCGGCCGCGAGCGCCGCGTCCGTGAAGGTGCCGTGGCGGGCCCAGCGCGCGGAGGGCAGGCCGACGCTCGACTTCATCCAGATGGACTGCGCGCCGATGACGCCGACCGCGGCCATCGGCACGCGGTAGAACTCGGCGATCATGACCGTGATGCGGTCGAACCGGGTCTCCGGCGCGGTGCCGAAGACGTGCAGGGACTCCAGCGACTCGAGCCGCTGCTGCTCCCGGAGGTCGGTGTCCACGCGGTCCCCCTGTGCCGTCACCCGCGGATCCCCCGATCCGCGCATCGCGCACGCGGCCGGTGCGTCCGGTCGTGCGGGATGGATCGATCCTACGCGTCCGAGGAAATGCGGACCGGCGGGTCAGCTCGCGAGCACCTTGCGGATCCGCTGCAGCGACACCGGCTCCGCCGTCGGCAGGTGCTGCGCGAAGAGGCTGAGGCGCAGCTCCTCCAGCATCCACCGGGCGTGCACGAGCGACTCGGGCGCGTGCGGCGCCGCCGGGATGACGCCGCCGGCCTCGCGGTAGAGGTCGGTGGCCTTCTGCACCTCGGTCATCCACGCGCGGTCGCGGGCGGGCTGGTCGGGGAGGCGCTGGACGCGGTGCGTGAGACCCGACAGGTAGGCGGGCAGGCGCTGCAGCCGGGCGAGCCCGGTCGCCGAGACGAAGCCCGGGTGCACGAGGCCCGCGAGCTGCTCGCGCGCGTCGGTGAGCGCGCCGATGAGCTGCATGCTCGTCGCCTGCTTGATGGCGCGCTCGGCGTCCCGGTACCCCGTGAGGATCCGGTTCACGAGCGCCACCGTGTCGAACATCGAGTCCATGACGACCCCGGAGACGCGGTCGCGGGCCGTCTCGAACAGCTCCTTGGAGTAGATCGCGCCGCCGGGCGCGACGCGCTCGAGCACCTGGTCGATGCAGGCCAGCAGGCAGTCGTCGAAGAGCGCCTGCACGTTCGCGTACGGGCTCGTCGCGAGCATCAGCTTCTCCTGGCTCGTGAGGTGCTGCTTCACGTAGGCGCTGGGGTTCGCGATGGCGAGGACGAGGAGGCGCCGCACGCCGCCCGGCATGGCGCGGGCCTGGTCCTCCGCGGTGGCCATGAGGCGGATCGCGACGGTGGCGCCCTCGTCGACGAGCGCGGGGTAGGCGCGGATGACGTGCCGGCTGTCGCCCGTGCCGCCCTGCGCCGTGTCGACGAAGCGCGGCAGCTCGTCGAGGTCCCAGGTGGTGAGGCCGGTGCGCTCCATGCCGCGCGCGGGACCCTTCGCGCCCGCCACCCGCTCGACGGGTCGCGCGGTCGCGCGGGCCACGCTGTCGCGGGCGCGGCTGGACAGGCGCGCCTGCAGCTCGGTGAGGTCACGGCCCGCGGCCACCTCGCGGCCGCGCTCGTCGACCACGCGGAAGGCCATGCGGAGGTGCGCGGGGATGCGGTCGAGGTCGAAGTCGTCGTCGGCGACGCGGACGTGCGCCTTCCGCATGATGAGGGACGCGATGGTGGTGGTGAAGGCGACCGGGTGCTGCGGATCGGGCTCCGGCAGCCCCTCGAGGAGCCGGTCGGCCCAGTCGGCGGCGGGCACGACGTTCTTGCGCAGCGCCTTCGGGAGGGCCTTGATCATGGCGGTGACGAGATCCCGCCGCATGCCCGGGACCTGCCAGTCGAAGCCGGCGGGGCTCAGGCGCGCGAGGAGCGCGAGCGGGACCTGCACGGTCACGCCGTCGTCGGGCGCGCCCGGCTCGAAGCGGTAGGCGAGGGACAGGCGCTGGTCGCCCTGCTGCCAGGTGGGCGGGAACGCGGCCTCGTCGACGTCCACCGCGTCCTCGGCGAGGAGCTCCTCGGCGGTCATGGTGAGGAGGTCGGGCGTCTCCTGGCGCTGCTTCCTCCACCAGCCCTCGAAGGCGCGCGTGGAGGCGACGTCGCGGGGGATCCGCTTGTCGTAGAACTCGAAGACGGCCTCGTCGTCGTTGAGGATGTCGCGGCGGCGGGTGCGCTCCTCCACCTCGGCGAGCTCCTCGCGGAGCCTCCGGTTGGCGCGGTCGAACGCCTGCTGCGACTCCCAGTCGCCCTCGACGAGCGCGTGCCGGATGAAGAGCTCCCGCGCGTACGCCGGGTCGATGCGGGAGAACTGCACGCGGCGCTTGAGGACGATCGGCACGCCGTAGAGCGTCACGCGCTCCCAGGCGACGGTCGCGCCCTGCTTCTTCTCCCAGTGCGGCTCGGAGTGCGTGCGCTTCACGAGGCCGGCCGCGATGGGCTCGGCCCACGCCGGGTCGATGGCGGCGTTGGTGCGCGCGAACAGGCGGCTGGTCTCCACGAGCTCGGCGCTCATGATCGCGTCGGGCTGCTTCTTGGCGAGCGCGGATCCGGGGAACACGACGAACCGCGACTGCCGGGCGCCCACGTAGTCCTTCTTCTGCGCGTCCTTCAGCCCGATGTGGGAGAGGAGGCCCGCGAGGAGGGACTTGTGGATCCCGTCGGGATCCGCCTTCGGCTCGTTCATGGCGAGGTCGAGGGGCCGGGCGAGCTGGCGGAGCTGCCGGAACACGTCCTTCCACTCGCGGACCCGCACGTAGTTGAGGAACTCGGCCTTGCACATGCGCCGGAACGCGCTCGAGGAGAGCTCGTCCTCCTTGGCCTCGAGGTGGTTCCAGAGGTTGAGGAGCGTGATGAAGTCGCTGGTCGGGTCGACGAACCGCGCGTGCTGCTGGTCGGCCTGCGGGCGCTTCTCCAGCGGCCGCTCGCGGACGTCCTGGATGGTGAGGCCGGCCACGATGATCATGACCTCGCGGCTGACGCCGTGCTTGCGCGACTCGACGACCATGCGCGCGAACCGCGGGTCGATGGGCAGGCGTGACAGGTCGCGGCCCACCTTCGTGAGCGCGGGGGTGCCGTCGGGGGAGCGGACGACCGCGCCCAGCTCCGTGAGGAGGTCGACGCCGTCCTTGATGCCGCGCGAGTCCGGCGGCTGGAGGAACGGGAACGCGGCGATGTCGCCGAGGCCGAGCGACACCATCTGCAGGATCACCGCCGCGAGGTTCGTGCGGAGGATCTCGGGCTCGGTGAACTCGGGCCGGCGGAGGAAGTCCTCCTCCGAGTAGAGGCGGATCGCGATGCCGTCGCTCGTGCGGCCCGAGCGGCCCGAGCGCTGGTTCGCGGACGCCTGCGACACGGCCTCGATGGGCAGGCGCTGCACCTTCGACCGCACGCTGTAGCGGGAGATGCGCGCGGTGCCGGCGTCGATCACGTACTTGATGCCGGGCACGGTGAGGCTCGTCTCGGCGACGTTGGTCGCGAGCACGATGCGGCGGCGCACGCCCGCCTGCGTCGACGGCTGGAAGACGCGGTGCTGGTCGGCGGAGGAGAGCCGCCCGTAGAGCGGCAGCACCTCGGTGTGCGGCAGGTTCCGGCTGCGGATCGCGTCCTCGGCGTCGCGGATCTCGTTCTCCCCGCTGAGGAACACGAGCACGTCGCCGGAGGACTCGCCGGCGAGCTCGTCGAGTGCCGCGTTGATGCCCTCCAGGTAGTCGCGGTCGTCGGCCGGGCGCTCCATCGGCGCGTCGGCGAGGTCGTCGTCCTCGCCCGCGACCGCCGCCTCCGCGACCAGCGGTCGGTAGCGGATCTCCACCGGGTACGTGCGCCCCGAGACCTCGACGATCGGCGCGTCGCCGAAGTGCCGCGAGAAGCTCTGCGGGTCGATGGTCGCCGACGTGATGATGAGCTTGAGGTCCGGACGGCGGGGGAGCAGCTGCTTGAGGTAGCCGAGCAGGAAGTCGATGTTGAGGCTGCGCTCGTGCGCCTCGTCGATGATGATCGTGTCGTACTTCCGGAGCAGCCGGTCGCGCTGCAGCTCGTTGAGGAGGATGCCGTCCGTCATGAGCTTGATCCGGGTGTCGGCGGAGACCTTGTCGGTGAAGCGCACCTGGTAGCCCACGAGCTGGCCGACCTCGCCGCCGAGCTCCTCCGCGATGCGCTCCGAGATGGTGCGCGCGGCCAGGCGCCGGGGCTGCGTGTGGCCGATGCTCTCCCGGCCGAGCTCGAGGCAGATCTTCGGCAGCTGGGTGGTCTTGCCGGAGCCCGTGGCGCCCGCGACGATGACCACCTGGTTGTCGCGGATCGCCTCGGCGATCTCGTCCCGCATCCGGCTGACGGGGAGCTCCGGCGGGTACGCGATGCTGAATTCCATGCTGGTCCCATCCTATCCGCGGGCCGTCGGGACCCCGGCGGGCCGGTCGCGGTGGCTATCGTCGGGGGAAGGCGCCGATCCGCTCGGCGCGCGGGGGGCTGTGCCGCCCGAGTCGACGACGACCGACGGGATCCGCCATGACCTCCGACACGCCCCTCCTCCCCGAGCACGACCGCGGTGACGCGGACACCGGGTTCGCCTCCGTGTCCGTCGCCGCGATCCTCGCCGAGTCCGCCGAACGGCACGCCGACCGGGTCGCCGTCGTCGTCGGCGACGTGTCGACCACCTACCGCGAGCTGTGGGACGAGACGCGCGCCTACGCCGGGGCGCTCGCCGAGCGGGGCGTGGGGGAGGGCACGCGCGTGGCCATGCTCATCCCGAACGTGGCCGACTTCCCGCGGGTCTACTACGCGGTGCTCGCGCTCGGCGGCGTGGTGGTGCCCGTGCACGCGCTGCTGAAGGCGGAGGAGATCGCCTACGTGCTGCGCGACTCCGGATCCGCCCTCCTCGTGTGCGCCGGACCCCTGCTCGAGCAGGGCGGGAAGGGCGCGGCGCTCGCCGGGGTGCCCGTCATCAGCGTGCTCGTGCCGGCGTCGACCGAGGGCGGACCCGACCGGCTCGAGGAGCTCGCGCAGGCCGCGACGCCCATCCGCACCTACGTGCCGCGCCGTCCGTCCGACACCGCGACGATCCTCTACACCTCGGGCACCACGGGCCAGCCGAAGGGCGCCGAGGGCTGCCACCTGGCGCTCGTCATGCAGGTCGACGTGCTGCTGCTCGACACGTTCGACCTCCGCACGGGGGACCGGATCCTCGGCTGCCTGCCCCTGTTCCACACGTTCGGGCAGACCTGCACCATGAACGCGTCGTTCCGCACGGGCGCCACCATCGTGATGGTGCCGCGCTTCGACGGCGACACCGCGCTCGCGCTCATGGTCGAGCACGACACGCAGGTGTTCATGGGCGTCCCGACGATGTACTTCGCGCTCCTCGCCGCCGCCGGCCGGAACCCCGCCCGACCGTCGCTCCGGTACGCCATCTCGGGCGGCGCCGCCATCCCCGTCGCCGTCATCGACGCGTTCCGCGAGCAGTTCCAGGCCGAGATCCACGAGGGCTACGGCCTCACGGAGACCTCGCCCGTCGCGTCGTTCAACCACGTGGGCGTGGCCGCGCGGCCGGGCACGGTCGGGAAGCCGATCTGGGGCGTGCAGGTCGAGATCGCCGACCCCGAGCACGAGGACCGCGTGGAGCTCCTCGAGCGCGGCACCCTGGGCGAGATCGTCATCCGCGGCCACAACCTCATGAACGGCTACCTGAACCGCCCGGAGGACACGGCGCGCGCGGTCGTGGACGGGTGGTTCCGCACGGGCGACCTCGGGACCATCGACGACGACGGGTACATCCGCGTCGTCGACCGGACGAAGGACATGATCCTGCGCAACGGCTACAACGTGTACCCGCGCGAGGTCGAGGAGGTCCTCGCCCGCCATCCCGCCGTGGCGCAGTGCGCGGTGTTCGGGGTGCCCCACGCGGAGCACGGTCAGGAGATCGTCGCCGCGGTCGTGGCGCAGGCGGACGTCGCGGTGGACGCCGAGGAGGTCGTCGCCTACGTGCGGGAGCGCATCGCGTCGTACAAGTACCCGCGGCGGGTCGAGGTGGTCGAGGCGCTGCCGCTCGGGCCGAGCGGGAAGGTCCTCAAGCGGGCGCTCGTCGACCGGTTCGGCGCGTGAGCGACGGGCACGGCGCTCCGGGCGCCGCCGTCCTCCGCACGCCGATCCCGTCGGTGCCGATAGGCGACGGCGTCCCCATCCCGCAGTTCGGCGTGGGCACCTACAAGGTCCCGGCGGACGACGCCGAGCGGGTCGTGTCGGAGGCGCTCGAGGTCGGGTACCGGCACATCGACACGGCCGCGATGTACGGCAACGAGGAGGGTGTCGGGCGGGCGATCCGCGCCTCCGGGATCCCCCGCGACGAGCTGTTCGTGACCACCAAGGTCTGGAACGACGACCACGGGCGCGAGCGCGCACGCGACGCGATCCGCCGGAGCCTCGACCGGCTGGGCCTCGCGGCGGTGGACCTCCACCTCATCCACTGGCCGGCCGCCGAGCGCGGCCTCTACGTGGAGACCTGGGAGGCGCTCGCCGCCGCGCGCGACGCGGGGCTGACCCGCTCCATCGGCGTGTCCAACTTCCTCGTGCCGCACCTCGAGGCGCTCGCCGCGGCGGGCCTCCCGCTGCCGGCCGTCGACCAGATCGAGCTGCACCCGCGGCACCAGCAGCGCGCGACGACGGGCTACCTCGCGGAGCACGGCATCGCGGTGCAGGCGTGGAGCCCGCTGGCGCGCGGGGCCGTCGCCGACGCGCCCGTCGTGCGGGACGCCGCCCGTGCGCACGGGCGGACGGACGCGCAGGTCGTGCTGCGCTGGCACGTGCAGCGGGGCACGATCGTGTTCCCCAAGACCACGCGCCGCGCGCGGCTCGTGGAGAACGCCGACGTCTTCGACTTCGCGCTCACGGACGACGAGATGGACGGGATCACCGCCCTCGAGGCGGCCGGACGCGTCGGCAGCCACCCGGACGCGGTGTCCTAGGGGCGGACGCTCGCGTCCGGTCAGGGGGCGCGGTGGTCGCCGCGCAGCTCGCGGGCGATGGCGCCGAGGCCGGTGCGCAGCGCCTGCAGCTCCGCGAGCGTCAGGCGCGCGAGCACGTCCTCGCCGAGCTCGGGGCGGGCGGCCATGAGCTCGCGGACGACCGCGCGGCCGAGGTCGGTGGCGTGGATCCGGCGCACCCGCTGATCGACCGGATCCGGCGCGCGGGTCACCAGGCCCGACGCCGCCAGGCGGTCGACGAGCCTCGAGGTCGACGCCATCGACACCCCGAAGGACTGGGCGAGGGACGCGCCGGTCGCGCCCTCCTCGGTCGTCACGATCACGGTGAGGGACTTCAGCTGCGGGATGGTCAGGTCGGTGGTGAGCAGCGGCGCGAGCACGCGGGGGATGGAGCGGACCGTGATGGAGATAGTCAGGGCCTCGATGCCGGCGAGGGCGTCGGCGCGGGGATCCATGGCCCCCACCGTAGGTCCCAGCCGATCCCCAGCGCAGATGCTTAGCTCCGGGCTAACCTTCTGACCCAGCACGTGAACCGATCCGCAGTCGTGTCGGCGCCCGCGGTCCGCCGCCGTCGTCCCACCCGGGTCGCCGTCCCGCGCCGGCCCGCCCGACGAGAGCGAGACGCCATGTCCGACACCATCCCCGCCGCCATCCCCGCCGCCGACGCACGGCGCCTCGAGGCCGCGCGCGCTCGGTACCGCCACGAGCGCGACCGCCGCATCCGCCCCGACGGCGCGACGCAGTACCGGGCCGCCCGGGGCGAGTACGGCTACTACGCGAAGGACCCGTACACGCCGCGCGCGGAGCGGGAGCCCGTGACCGACCGGGTCGAGGCGCTCGTGATCGGCGCCGGCTTCGGCGGCCTGCTCACCGCCGCGCGCCTGCGCGAGGCGGGCGTGGAGTCGCTGCGCCTCATGGACGAGGCGGGCGACGTGGGCGGCACCTGGTACTGGAACCGGTACCCGGGCGTCCGCTGCGACATCGAGGCCTCCGTGTACCTGCCCCTGCTCGAGGAGGTCGGCGGGATGCCCCGCGAGCGGTACGCCCCCGGGGAGGAGATCCGGCAGCACGCCATCGCGATCGCCCGGCGCTTCGACCTGTACCGCGACGCGCTCCTGCAGACCCGGGCCACCGGACTCGCCTGGGACGAGGGCGCCGAGGAGTGGATCGTCGACACCGACCGCGGCGACCGCTTCCGGGCCCGGTTCGTGGTCACCTCCTCGGGCACCCTCACCCAGCCGAAGCTGCCCGGGATCCCCGGGATGGAGGACTTCCGCGGCCACACGTTCCACACCAGCCGCTGGGACTACGGCTACACCGGCGGCACCCCCGACGGCGGGCTCACCGGGCTCGCCGACAAGCGCGTCGCGGTCGTCGGCACCGGCGCCACGGGCCTGCAGGTCATCCCGCATGTCGGCGCGGACGCGCGCGAGCTCATCGTCTTCCAGCGCACGCCCTCCACGGTCGACGTGCGGGACAACCGGCCGACCGATCCCGCGTGGGTCGCGTCGCTCCGCCCCGGCTGGCAGCGCGAGCGGATGGACGACTTCCTCGCCGTGCTCGCCGGCGAGCCGACGGCGAAGGGCCTCGTGCAGGACGGCTGGACGAGGACCGTCGCGCTGCAGCGCCAGATCCTCTCCGGCGCCGTCGACACGAGCGTGACGCCCGCGGAGCGCGAGCTGCGCGACGAGCTCGCCGACCTCGACACCATGGACCGCATCCGGGCCCGGGTCGACGAGGTCGTGGAGGACGCGGCGACGGCCGCGGCGCTGAAGCCCTGGTACCGCTACATGTGCAAGCGCCCGGGCTTCAGCGACACGTACCTCCCCACGTTCAACCGGCCGAACGTGCGGCTCGTGGACACGGCCGACACGGGCGGCATCACGCGCATGACCGAGACCGCGGTCGTGGTCGGCGACACGGCCCACGAGGTCGACTGCGTCATCTTCGCGACCGGCTTCGAGGTGGGGATCTCGGGCGTCCTCTCCGGCACGCTGCCCGTCGTCGGGCGGGGCGGCCGCACGCTCCTCGAGGCCTGGGCCCAGGGACCGCGCACGCTGCACGGCCTCTCGTCGCACGGCTTCCCGAACCTGTTCCACCTGAGCGGCATCCAGAACGCCAACTCGGTCAACTTCGTGCACGTCCTGCTGGAGCAGGCGGAGCACATCGCCGCGATGATCGCCCGGGGCCGCGAGGTCGGCGCGCGCCGCATCGAGCCCTCCGTGGAGGCGGAGGACGCGTGGGTGCGCACCATCCGGGAGACGGCCGCCGACCCCCGCGCGTTCCAGGAGGCCTGCACGCCCGGGTACTACAACGGCGAGGGCACGCGCTCCATCGGCGGCGCCTCCTACAGCCCCGGTCCGGTCGCGTTCCACCGCCTGCTGCGCGCGTGGCGCGAGGAGGGCATGGCCGACGTGCTCGTGGGCGCGGAGGAGGGCGCGGGCGCCGTGGCGGCGTCGCGCTAGCCCCGGGAACGCGACACCTCCGCCCGGTACGGTGTGGCCCATGTCCCCGCACCGCATCCGCACGCGCCTCAAGTCCGTGGTCTTCCGAGGCGTCGCGCCCCTCGGCGGCCTCGCGGGCGGCGGTGCGTCGCGGGCGCGGGCCGAGCGGGATCCCGAGCGCCGCGAGCCCGAGGACGGCCCGCGCCGCCCGAGCCTCGTCGACAACGGGGTCTACGTGGACGGGTGCCGCGTGGCGAGCCCCGCCACGCTCGCCGACACCTTCCGCGAGCTCGACGAGCGTCCCGAGGCGATGGCGTGGATCGGCCTCTACCGCCCGACCGTCGAGGAGTTGCAGGCGCTCGCCGAGGAGTTCGACCTGCACGAGCTGGCCGTCGAGGACGCGGTGCAGGCGCACCAGCGCCCGAAGACCGAGCGCTACAGCTCCACCCTCTTCACGGTGCTGCGCGCCGCGCGCTACGTGGACGACCGCGAGGAGGTGGAGTTCGGCGAGCTGCACGTCTTCCTCGGCCGGAACTTCGTCATCACCGTCCGGCACGCCGAGTCGCCCGACCTCTCCGCCGTGCGCACGCGCATGCAGGAGCGGCCGGAGCTCCTGGCGGACGGGCCCGAGTCGGTGCTCTACGCGATCCTCGACGCCGTCGTCGACGGGTACGCGCCCGTGGTCACGGGCCTCGCCAACGACATCGACGAGATCGAGGACCAGGTCTTCGACGGGGATCCGGCCGTGTCCCGCCGCATCTACGAGCTGTCGCGCGAGGTCATCGACTTCCAGCGGGCCGTGCGCCCGCTCACCGGGATGCTGCAGCAGCTCCAGGCGGGATCGGGCAAGTACCGCGTGAGCGAGGACCTGCAGCAGGCGCTCCGGGACGTCGCCGACCACGTCATCGTCGTCAACGAGCGCGTCGAGGAGTTCCGGGTGCTGCTGCGCGACATCCTCACGGTGAACAGCACGCTCGTCGGGCAGCGCCAGAACGAGGAGATGCGGGAGCTGTCCGAGTCGAGCAACCGGCAGAGCGTCGAGACCCGCAAGATCTCCGGCTGGGCGGCCATCCTCTTCGCGCCCACGCTCGTCTCGAGCGTCTACGGCATGAACTTCGACCTCATGCCGGAGCTGCACTGGGACTGGGGCTACCCGGTCTCGCTCCTGCTCATGCTGGGCGTGAGCGGCGTGCTGTTCGCCATCTTCCGGAAGCGCGACTGGATCTGACCAGCCGCCGCCCGGAGGCCCGCGCGTAGCGTGGACGCATGACCAACCGCCTCGCCGACGCCGTCAGCCCGTACCTCCTGAGCCACGCCGACAACCCGGTCGACTGGCGTCCCTGGGGCCCCGAGGCGTTCGCCGAGGCCGCCCGGCGCGACGTGCCCGTGCTCGTCTCCGTCGGCTACTCGACCTGCCACTGGTGCCACGTCATGGCGCGCGAGACGTTCTCCGACCCGGCGCTCGCGGAGCGGCTGAACGCGGGCTTCGTCGCGATCAAGGTGGACCGCGAGGAGCACCCGGAGGTCGACGCCGCGCTCATCACCGCCGCGGGCGCCTTCACCGACCAGCTGGGCTGGCCGCTCAACGCGTTCACGACGCCCGAGGGGCGCACCTTCCACGCGGGCACGTACTCGCCGCCCGAGCCGCGCGCCGGCCACCCGTCGTTCCGGCAGGTGCTGGACGCGGTCGCCGAGGCGTGGACGACGCGGCGCGACCAGGTGGAGCAGGGCGCCGGGCAGCTGAGCGCGGCGATCCGCGAGGCGTCCGCGCGGGGATCCGCCGCCTCGCCCCTGCCGGACGCGGCGGCCCTCGACCGCGTCGCCGCCGAGCTCGCGGGCTTCGAGGACGCGGAGCACGGCGGGTTCGGGACCGCGCCCAAGTTCCCGGTCGCCCCCGTCGTGCTGCTCCTCGACACGCTCGCGACCTCCGGCGCGCTCGCGGACGACCGCGCCGAGGCGACGGCCGCGCTCGTCCGCCGCACCCTCGACGCGATGGCCCGCTCCGACCTGCGCGATCCGGTCGAGGGCGGCTTCTTCCGCTACTCCACGCGCCGCGACTGGTCGGAGCCGCACTACGAGCGGATGCTCTACGACAACGCGCTCCTCCTCGACGCGTACGCGCGCGCCGGCGACGAGGAGGTCGCGGCGGGGATCGTCGCGTTCCTCACGGGGACCCTGCGGCGCGCGTCGGGCGGGTTCGCGTCCGCGCAGGACTCGGAGAGCACGGTCGCCGGACGCCGCGTCGAGGGCGGCTACTACGCTCTCGACGCCGCGGGTCGCGCCGCCGAGGAGCCGCCCGCGGTCGACGGCAAGGTGCTCACCGGGTGGAACGGGCTCGCGATCGGCGCGCTCGCCCGGGCGGGCCGCGCGTTCGGCCGCCCCGCGTGGATCGAGGCCGCCCGCGCCGCCGCCGACATGCTCCTCGACCAGCACGTGCGGGAGGACGGGTCGCTCGTGCGGGCGTCCATCGACGGGCGCGTGTCGCCCGCGGTCGCGACCCTCGAGGACCACGGCATGCTCGCGGACGGGTTGCTCGCCCTGGCCCTCGCGACGGGAGACCCGGCGTACGCCGTGCGGGCGCGGGACCTCGTGGACGCGCTGATCGCGGCGGCGGCGGCGGAGGAGGGCGCGGACGCGGGACCGGACGCGGGCGGCGGCGGAAGCGCAGGGTTCCGGGTGCCGACGGGCGCGGATCCGGTGCTCGCCGGCTTCGGCCTCGACCTCGCGTCGGATCCGTCCGAGGGCGCGTACCCCTCCGGGCTCACCGCGGCCGCCTCGGCCGCGCGCGTGCTGGGGCAGCTGACCGCGGATCCCCGCTACGACGCCGCGGCGCGCGCCGC